>NZ_LBIZ01000100.1:0-145364 GCF_028128665.1 Bradyrhizobium sp. CCBAU 45384 | reverse complement strand
ACGCATCGGTGATGACACCGGCGAATTCCGGGTCGACCAGGATGATCTTGGCGCCGCCATGGTCGAGCTGGAAGGCGATGGAGGGCGCATCGAGGCGGATGTTGAGAGCGTTGAGCACAGCGCCGGTCATGGGAATTGCGAAATGCGCCTCGTTCATTGCCGGAGTGTTCGGCAGCATCGCAGCGACGGTGTCGCCGACGCCGATGCCTTTGCTGGCAAGATAGGAGGCAAAGCGCTTGCAGCGCTCATGCGTCTGCCGCCACGTGAAGCTGCGGCCCTCATAGACCGTGCTGATCTGATCGGGATAGACGCCGGCGCTGCGCGCGAGGAAGCTCAGCGGCGACAGCGGCACATAATTGGCGGCGGTCTTGTCGAGGCCGATATTGTACTGGTTCTGCCGCTCACTCATCGACACCCTCCTTGACGCCATGCGTTACAGGAATCCGATCGAGATCCAGGGGAACACCGCGACGACGATCAATCCCACCAGCAGCGCCAGCAGATAACCCCAGATCGGCCTGATGCCCTCGGCAGGCTCAACGCGTCCGATGGCACAGGCAGCATAATAACCGACGCCGAACGGCGGCGCGAATAGCCCGATACCCATCGCAAGAATGATGATCATGGCGTAGTGCACCTCGTGCACGCCCACGGCGCGGGCGATCGGAAACAACAGCGGCCCGAACAGCACGATCGCCGGGATGCCCTCCAGCACGCTGCCGAGGATGGTGAAGGCCAGGATCGATACGGCGATGAAGCTCGCAGCTCCCCCTGGCAATCCGGTCATGGCGGAGGCCAGCGAGCGCGAGAAGCCTGATTGCGTCAGGCCCCAGGCCATGCCGGTAGCCGTGCCGATGATCAGCAGGATCGCACCCGACAGCGCTGCCGTCTCGACCAGCATCGGAAACAGCCGCTGCCAGTCGAAGCGGCGGTAGATGACGAGACCGACAAGGGCGCCATAGACGATGCCGATGGTCGAGACCTCAGTGGCGGTCGCTATGCCTTCGACGACGGCGTAGCGGATCACGAAGGGCAGCGCGAGCGCGGGCAGGGCGATGACGAAGGTCTTGCCGATCTCGGACGCGGTTGCGCGGCGGACATGGCTCATGTCCTCATGGCGGTAGCGCCACCACACCAGCATGCAGAGCGTGACCGCGAGCACGACGCCTGGCAGCAGGCCGCCGGTGAAGAGGGCGGCGATCGAGACGCCGGTGACCGAGCCGATCGTGATCAGCACCAGGCTCGGCGGAATGGTTTCAGTCTGGGCGCCGGTCGCCGCGAGTAGTGCGACGAGATCGCCGGGCTTGGCGCCACGCTGCTTCATCTCCGGGAACAGCACGGGCGCGACCGCAGCCATGTCGGCGGCCTTGGCGCCTGATATGCCGGAGACCAGGTACATGGCGCCGACCAGCACGTAGTGCAGGCCGCCGCGGACATGGCCGAGCAGGCTCGCCAGGAACGCCACCATGGCCCGGGCCATGCCGGTCATCTCGATCAGGAGCCCCAGGAACACGAACAGCGGCACGGACAGCAGGATGAGGTGGCTCATGCCTTCGTCCATCCGTCCGACCAGCACCATGACCGGCGTGTGCGTGGTCAGCGCCAGATAGCCGAAGATGGCTAGGCCAAAGCCGAACGCAATGGGAACGCCGGCGAAGACGCAGAAGCCGGCGACGCCGACGAAGAAGATGACGAGGTTGAGATTGCCGAGCGGCCGCAGGTAGGGCTGTGCCAGCCAGAACAGCCCGACCACGAGCGCGACCGACATTGCGGCCGTCAGCACCTTCAGGTAGTCGGCCGCCCGCAAAAGACGCAGCAACGCGAATGCCGCCATCAGGCAGAGCCCGACCGGCAGCGCGACGGCGCGCCACATGTTCGAAATCTGCAGCGCTGGCGTCGTAATGAAGCTCTCTTCGTAGGCGTAGTCGTAGGCCGGCCAGACGATCATCGCCAGGAACGCCAGCGCGGCAGAGACCGCCACCAGATCGAGCCAGGCCCGCATCGCAGGCGTGGCGCTGGCGACGATCGCGGTCATGCGCATATGCTCGGAGCGGCGGAACGCCACTGCCGCGCCAAGCATGGCCAGCCACAGGAAAAGGATCGAGGCAAGCTCGTCCGACCAGATCAGCGGCCGGTGCAAGCCGTAGCGCGCGACCACGCCGGCGAACAGGATCACGATCTCGGCGACGACCAGGATCGCCGCGGGGATCTCGACGGCGAGGCCGAGGATGCGCTCCAGCGAAGCCAGCAACTGAGATCGGCGAGGGGGCTGACCAGCCACCTCGCCCACCATTTCGGTCACCTGAGCCTCGACCTGAGCCATGACGGCCCCAACGCGTTACGACAGCTTGCCGACGGCCTTTTCCAGCAGCTCCCAGGCCTGCTCGCCATATTTGCCCTTCCATTCGGCATAGAAGCCGGCGGAGCGCAGCTTGTCGCGGAATGGCGCGACCGTGGGCTGGTTGAAGGTCAGGCCCTTGCCCGCCAGCTCCTGCTGGAGATTGGCGTTCAGCTTGGCGGTGTCTTCGCGCTCGTTGAGGGCGGCCGCGTTGATGTTCTTGGCGACGATGGTCTTGATGTCGTCAGGCAGCGCGGCCCAGGCTCTGCGGTTGGCCAGGAACCAGAATCCGTCCCACATGTGGTTGGTCAGCGAGCAGTATTTCTGCACCTCGTAGAGCTTGGCCGTCGAGATGATCGCCAGCGGGTTCTCCTGGCCCTCGACGATCTTGGTCTGGAGTGCGGAATAGACCTCGGCGAAATTGATCGAGGCGGGGGCGGCGTCGAACGCCTTGAACATCGAGGTCCACAGCGGCGACACCGGCACGCGGATCTTGAAGCCCTTGAAGTCATCGGGTCCGGTGATCGGCTTGGTCGACGACGTGGTCTGGCGGAAGCCGTTGTCCCAGATCTTGTCCATGACCTCGAGGCCGGCCTTCTTGATCTCGCCGCGGACAAAGGCGCCGAGCTCGCCATCCATGGCCTTCCAGACCGTGTCGTAGTCCGGGAATGCGAAGCCGATGCCATTGATGGACGCGGCCGGCACCAGGGTCGACAGGATCAGACCCGACAGCGTGAAGAACTCGACGCCGCCGGAGCGGATCTGGCTCAGCATGTCGGTGTCCGAGCCGAGCTGGTTGTTCGGAAAGATCTGGAGGTCGAACTTGCCGCCAGTCTCGCTCTTGATCGCCGCGGCCATCTCCTTGGCGCGGACGTTCAGCGGATGCGAGTCAGGCAGGTTGTTGGCATATTTGTAGGAGAACGCGGCGGCCTGGGCACGGGCCACATAGGGCGCGCTGACCCCGCCAAAAACGGCGGTCGCGGCGGTGGCCTTGAGAAGCGTGCGGCGGGAAAAACTCATGGGTGGGCTTCCTCGGAAGTTTGTTCTTGTTGTGAGACGCAAACCTATACGGACGTCTGGTCGGCAGTCATCTGCGATCTCGCGGAGCTCGCTTATTGCAGCCGGACAGGGTCGCGGCAATATCGGCTTTCGATGTGGATCAGCCGCGATCCAAAACGCGAAAACAACCCCATGCACAGTAGCCGTCAAGCGTGGAGAGCCGAGGCCTGAGTTGACGCTGGAGCGAAGGCTGCGTGGCAGCAATTCGGCCTAAATATTTGAACTAATTCGATATAAATATATTCCATAATATACCTTATGCGAATTACGGATATGGGTGGGCCCATAGGATTATCAGTCTGGCCCGGCATTTGGGAACCGAGCTTCATGGACCGGGAAATCGCCAATCGCGAAGGGGTCGGTCGCCAGTGCACCCTGCTCGGCCTTTGAGCACCCTCCTCGTTGACGCTGGTTAGTTTGCTTGAGCGAGCGCATTCCTGATCAGCGTCGCGACCGAGCCGTCGTCGGTGAAGCCAAGCACGCGCTCCTCGGCAACGTCCAGTTCGGGAAAGCGGCCAAAAGTCGCCTCGATTCGGTGATCCGGACGATATTGAACGAGGGACGTTCGTCCCGTTCCAACGACCTCCGCAACCGCTTCGACGACTTCTCCGATGGTTAGATGCAGCGCCGGAAGCTGAACGGTACGGCAATGGGCGATCGCGCCGGCGTGCTTGAGGTTGTTCACCGCCGCGACGACGGATAGCCACCACATGGTGGCGCTCGGCGACACGGGACAGCAACAGGGCTCGCCGGCCGAGAGCGAGTGCAGGAGCTCACTCATGAAGGCGGAGCCGAATCCGGTTGCCGGGCCTGGGCGGGCCACAATGCCGGGCAGCCGCACCGAGATGCCGGTCATCTCACCCCGCCTGGTGTGGTCGGCCAAGGCGATCTCGACCATGCGCTTGTGCGCGCCATAGGTAATCGCAGGACGCGGCGGCGTTCGCGAACTGACGGGGCCGGAACTCGGGCCGTAGACCGCAATGCTGCTGGCATAGACCACGCGAGGGCAGCGAGACGTCGCCGCCAGTCGTTCCAGAAGATCGAGCGAGGCGTCGAGATTGACGCGACGTCCGAGCCGCGGATCTTTTTCGGCAAGCGCTCCCGGCACACTCGAGAGATGGAAGACCAGATCGAATTCGTCGCGAAAGATCGCGTCCATGACGGCACGATCGTCGATCCCGCCGCAAATCCAGCGTACGATGCCTGCTGCAGCCCAAGCCGGCCGCTCGGCTAGGTCGACGGCGACGATTTCCTGCACAGCTTGGTCGCCCATGAGCGACTTCAACAGCGCGCTGCCGATGAATCCCCCCGCCCCGGTGACCAGAATCCGCATCGGCTCACACGACCCCGCGATCGGACGAGTGAGCCCGCGCCGCAGCCTCTGGGCGCCCGCCCGCCCGGACGACCTTCTGATCGACGCGACCAAATGGTCCGTCACGCCCATCGGCGAAGCGCGCCTGCATGGACACGCGATCCCCGAATTTCAGGAACGGCGTCCTGGCCGCGCCATGATCGAGCATTTCGATGGCGCGTATCTCCGCAAGGCAGCTCGAGCCCCCCGAGCGATCGGCGTTCGACACGGTTCCCGATCCGATGATCGTCCCCGCCGTGAGGCGGCGCGTTTTTGCGGCATGGGCGATCAGCTCCGCAAAGCTGAATGCCATCTCACGGCCCGAAGCCGCGCCGATCCGCTCCCCGTTGCGCCAGACGCCAAGCTGCATGTCGACGCGTTCGTCACGCCAGGCGTCGCCGAGCTCGTCCGGCGTTACGGCGATTGGCGCGAAGCTCGTCGAGGGCTTGGCCTGGAGGAAGCCAAATCCGGTTCGCACCTCGCGCGCTCCAATGGTGCGCAGGCTCCAGTCGTTGATCTGCACCACGAGCCGGATGTGCTTGCCGCACTGCGCAGTCTGCGTCGCCATCGCGACCTCGTCGACGATCACCCCGAACTCGCCCTCGAAATCGATCCCGTCAGCCTCGGTCACAAAAGGCACATCGGCATGCGGACCAAGAAAATCGTCGCTCGCTCCCTGATACATCACCGGGATCGTGTCGAAATCCGGAATTGGCGGTTTGTCGAACGCAAGATCCATCAGCCGCCCATGATTGAGAAATGCCGACCCATCGCACCATTGCGGCGCGCGCGGCAGCGGCGCGAGGCAGCGAGTTGGATCAAACGGCACGGCATCCTCGGCGCGGCCGTGGTCGAGCCGCTCGCCGAGAAGGCGCAATGGCGCCTCCACCGATGGCCAGCAGCGCAGCGCCGTCAGGAGATTCGGCGCGATCACGCGCGCACCGACCGCCCGCTGAAGATCCCTGGAAACGACGACCAGCTTGCCGTCGATGGTTCCGTCATCGTAGGTCGCAAGTCTCATGAGCCAGCCTTCGATGCATTGACTTCGTCGCTGAATTGTCCATCGACAAGCATGAACAGCATTCGACAGGGTTGGCCGCTTCGGTTTGCCCACGCGTGGTTCGTGCCACGCTGGATCACGACGTCGCCGGCTTTCAGGTTCGCTTCGCCCTTGTCGAGCACCAGCGTGATCTCCCCGGAGATGACGATCCCGTAGTCGACGGTTTCGGTGCGATGCATCAACGGATGCGGCGAGTCCGGTCGCACGGTCGATGCATGCGCGTCGCCGACCTGGCTGAACGCATCCTTCATCCGCGCCGCGCCGTTCTTGAGGAAGTCCTCGGTGTCGGGCGGAATATCAACGAAACGGATGCGAGTGCCATGCGCCGGCGGCGGCAGGCACAGCGGGCCAATCGTCGGGTCCGGTCCGTTATCGATGGAGACAGGCGTTGCAGCCGTGCTCCACACCTCATGGAACATCGTCCCCGGAATTGCGGCGAGCGCGACCACCGTCGGCAAGGAGCCATCGGTTGCGATCACGGCATCACCATGCCTATCATGACCTGTCACGACACGACGAATTGGTGCAAGCGACATTTGTATTCCTCAATTTGATTCGTCATCAGGCGACTTCGAGCGATTGCGTACGTGCGCCCCCTGCCCTCGTGGCAAACACCCTGGAGAACAGCAAGACAGCGACGGTCGAGATGGCGATCGCGCCAAGTCCCAGTGCCTGGTAGCCGAAGGATTGAACCAGCGTGCCGCCCAGGATCGGACCGACCGCGGCTCCGATCATCAGCATCGCCGGCGTTCCCGCAAGCGCGCGGGCCGTCGGATCGAGCCGCGACAGCAGGCCGAAGGCGAATGTATGCGTGAAGATCATCACCGCGGCGAACAGCACCGTCGGGATCGCATAGGCAAGAAAGCCGCTGCCGAAGGTGATCGCCAATGCGATAACTGCCTGACAGATCGGCCCCGCGATTACCACGGTCCTCGCCGACAGCTTCTTTTCCAGGGCAGCCGCGAGCGGTGCCGGCAGGAGATTGACGAAGCCAAGCGCGATCAGCACGCCGGTGACCGCTTCGGTGCCGTAACCTCTGTCGACCCCGATGCGCTCGATGAAACTGAACATCATCGCCTGGGTCAGCGCCATGCAGCTCACCCCGGCCACGCCGAACCACACGGCTCGAGAGAGGTGGCTGACGTCCGCGATCAAGTTTTCCTCACGCGCGACGACGGCAGGAAAAGAGATCGCAGCAACGATCGCGGCAATCGCCATGACGACCGAGAATACCGCGAACAGCGCGCGCCCTCCGAACGCGCCGATCAGGTTCGGCGTCGCGCCGAGGAACACGATGGCGAAGGCGCCCAGCGCCATGCCAACGATCGCAAACAGGCGATGCGGATTGGCACCGCGCGCGATCGTCCCATGCGCGAAGCTGAGGCCGCACGCGGCCGATGCGCCCGCAAAGGCGTGCAAGACGGCCAGCGTCGGAAACTCTGTGACCCATGCTGCGGCGAAGAAGGCTGCCGCGGCAAGCGCGAAGCCGCCGATCACGGCCAGCCGCGCATTCATGCGGTTGAGGCGTGGTGCAAAGAACAGGCTGCTGAGCACCGCGCCGATCAGGAACAGGGTCGCAAGCCCGCCTGCCTGCTGAGGCGCGAACTTGTACTGCGCGATCAGGGCGCCGACCCAGACCGGCAAGGCGACGAGGTCCACCATGCCGGCGCAGTGCGCCACCATCAATGGAAGACGGCCTGACCAGTTTTCCGTTGTCGATTGCATTGCTATTCCCCCTCTTCTTTGTGTGTTGTGTTTCGGCGCGAAAGCAACGAGGTGCGGGCTGCGCTCGCAGCCTTTCCTCGGATCAAATCGGCTGCGTCAGCGCCATGACCGACTCCCGCATGATCCTCGCATGCTCGGCTTTGTCGCCGTTCTCCATCTCGATCCGGCAGAGCCGTTCCGAATTCTCGATCACCATGCGGCAACGCTCCCAGCGCCGCGCGTGGAAGCCGTCGAACGCGTCTTGCAGGGTCGCAGCCTTGGCCAGCTCCTCCGCAAGAACGATGCCGCTCTCGATGCCGATGCCGGCGCCGGACGCCAGATGCGGCGTGGTCGCCGCGACCGTATCGCCGATCAGAATGACGCGCCCGCGATTCCACGGTGCCGGCACGAGGAGGTTGGCCAGCGGTCGGTAGTCGATCGCGGCCTCGGGGGCGAGGAGATGGGGGCGAAGCGCGGCGAGAACCGGGTCGCTGAACGGCTCGATCATGCTCGCGACAAGCTGCGGCCAGGTCTTCGCATCAACGTTGAGCTTTCCCGGCCGCGGCTCGGTGACGAACATATACAAGTGCGTCGGCGAGACCGGATTCACGCCGACCTTTACTGCGCCACCCAGCCACATGCGCGGACGTTCGATATCGGATGGCCTCGGCAAAACCGCCCGCCAGACGCCCTGTCCGATATATTGCGGCGGCTTGACCTCCGGAAAGAAACGTTCGCGTGTTTTCGAGTGGACGCCGTCGGCGGCGACGACCAGATCGTAGGTGCCAGTCGGCCCGTCTGTGAACGCGACGGTGACCTGATCGCCCCTTTCCTCGATCGCCGTATAGGTGCATCCGACGCGAACCGCGACGTCGCTCGCGCGGGTGGCGTCTGCGAGGATCCGTCCCAGTTCAGGCCGCATGATCCCGCCGCCCCCTGGAACGTCCGAGCCCGCGACTTTGGGCGTCGGAATCTCGCCAATCTTGTGCCCGGTGGGCGTGAACAGATCGACGCCGCTGGAGGTGAAACCGCGCCTTGCGAATTCGCCGAAGACGCCGATCGTCTCGAGCGCGCGCAAGGTCGGACCATTCACGGTGATGCCGGCCCCTTCAGGACGCCAATTGGGATCGATCTCGACGAGATCGACGTCGATGCCGGCTTTGCGCATCTGGATGGCCGCAGCCATGCCGGAAAATCCGCCGCCGATGACCAATACTTTACGAACCACCGCCAAGGTGTCCCTCCTCTTGAAACTCGCGCCTTTTCGGCTGCCTTATTCTTCTTTCACCAAGAGATCGCCGCGCAGATCAATGATGATCGGCACGGCGGTCAGTCTTTTGCCCATGCACGGGCCCTGCACACACATCCCGCTGTCCGGCAGGAATTCCGCCCCATGCGCATGACACACGATGCGCGTGCCGTCGGCATTCAGGTACGCGTCCTTGCGCCAGGCCATCGGCGCTCCGTCGATATGCGGACAGGCGTTGCGCCAGGCCTGCAGGACACCGCCCCACCGAACGACGAACATCGTGTCCTCACCGGACTCGTACGGATCGAACCCGCGCGATTGACCTTCGCCGATCTCGTCGGCTCGGCCAACCCGGAGTAGCCCTGCAATCTTCACCTCAAGCGTAGTCACCATTTTCGTGGATCCCTGGACCTGGAGCCCATTTCTTGCGCATCTTCAAAAGGAACGTCTGTGACGCATCTGCCGACAGCGCGGCTTCGCGCGGCGTCCAGTTGGCGTCGTGCATATCCATGTCCGCATCCATCTCGATGTGGCAGGCGAACGGGCTGTTGAAGTACCAGAACCAGTTCGAGCCCAGGATGTGGCGGCCGGGCCCCCAGAACGCCTGATAGCCCTTTTCCACGAAACGGTAGCCGTTGGTGATCATCTCCGACGGACCGCCGAAATGGAATGTGAAGTGCTCGACGCCGTGCATATGCGGAGGTGCGTCGATCAGGAAGTGGGTGTGATGGTCGAGCGACCCCGCCGGTTGCAGAAACGGACCGGTCGAGGTGAAACGATCCGTGCAGCGAAAGCCCAGCCGGTTGACGTAGAAGGCCTCCGCCTTCAGTACGTCGGGCACAAAATACACCACATGCGATAGCGAGCGCGGGCGGATCACCGTGCCGGGCGGCGGCACACCGAGGCTGTTGACGGGACGGAAGACCACGCCACCGGGGGCGTTGGAAATTTCGCCTGGCAATGCGAACGGCCGGCGCACGGTCACACGAAAGCCGATGACGAAATTCGAATCGTCGACCGATTCGATCGAGCCGTCAGGCAGCACCCGGACTTCCCGATCCCGGCGCAATTCCGCAGCGATCGCCTGCAGCGTCGCGCTGTCGGCGACGCCCATCATGGTCTTGCGCAGGCGACAACCAGGCGCAGGCGGCGCGGGCAGCCGCGGATTGTCTTGGCGCGCGATCACCACCGATGTGCCGTCAATCGCCTCGAACCGTCCTCCAGCATCCGAGACGTCGACGGGCGTCAGCCCATAGTCGGTGAGGAAGCGCGCGGTACCGGGCACGTCATCCACGCCGAAGATCAAACTATCCAGACCTACGATTTTCATTCTTCCCTCCGGAAATGCCGGCATTCAACTGGTGCGCCCGCTCAATGTCTCGGCCACCCAATCGGCGATGTACTGGCCCGCATTGATGCTGTTGTCGAAACTCGCATGCTGCGCGCCGCCTTCGCGGTCGGTGAAGACCTTGAGCTCGCGCTTCGGGCTGTTCACAAGATGCTCGTAGGTGCGCTCCGCCCAATGCAGCGGAATCTGCGAGTCCTTCTCGCCATGGGTCACGAGGAACGGCACCCTGATGCGGTCAAGGATGCCGTCGAGATGAACGTTCTCGGCAATCCGTTCGAAATCGGCCTGGTCCTTGGCGCCCCAAACCCAGCGCACATGCGCCCAGTAATGCGGGACCGGAAAGCTGCCCTCCTTCTGCAGCCGCTTCCTCTGCACATCGCGCCAGTCATGATTGGCGCCCCAGGCGACTCCGCAAGCAAAGCGCGGCTCGAAGGCAACGGCGCGCGGACAAAAATAGCCGCCGAGCGAAACGCCCTCCAAGCCGATCCGTTCGGGATCGACGTCGGCTCGCGTCTCGAGCCAGTCAACCACCCGGCTCGCCCAATGCTCGCTGTCATAGCGCGCCGTCATTCCATGCAGGCGAAGGGCCTCGCCGGAGCCCGGCTGATCGATCACGAGCGAGGAAACGCCCCGCCTGGCAAGCCAGGCCGGCAATCCGACGCGATACTTCATCTCCTTGGTTGAATCGAGACCGTTGACTTGCACCAGGACCGGAGCCGGACCTTCGACGCCATCGGCTCGCACGAGAAGACCGGCGATGTGGGCACCCTCATAGGGGATTTCGACCCGCTCGCAATTCTCCCGCGCCAGGGCGACGCCCTTGGCGAACACATCGAGAAAGCGGCCGTAGAGTTCGAGGCGGCCCGGCGCACCGTGGGCCTGCAGCCGCTCGCAGGTGATCAGATAGGTGGCGGCACGTCCGTATTTTTCGCCCGCGGAGAGCCGCCGTCCGCGCTCCTCATCCTCGGCAGCAAGCCCGCAGAGCTTGTCGGCCATGCGCGACCAGGTTTCGCGGAACGCCGCCGTACCTGCGGCATCAGCCTGGCGCGCGGCCTCCTGCAGAGGCGCGCACATCTCCTCGATCTCGCCGATCCTGGCCCCCATTTCGATCGCAAGATCGACCGAGAGATTCCAGACGTAGTTCGTCGGAAAATACCTGAACATTGACCTACTCTCGGCGCACGAAAGACGCGCGCCCTGGACGTTCTTCCCGATCCTCAGGTAGCGCCCTTTTATTCCTCTGAAAAATTGATTATTAAGATCGTTGATATTGATTTCATAAATGGATCATCGGGCGTCGCGATGCGCTTCAACAACAAGTTCGATCTCAACCTTCTCGTCGCCCTGGATCATCTGCTGCACCTGCGCAGCGTGAGCGGGGCAGCGGCGCGCATGAATGTGACGCAGTCCGCGATGAGCAACGCGCTGCTTCGCCTGCGCACCTATTTCGATGACGAGCTTCTGGTGAAGATCGGGCGCAAGATGGAGCTCACGCCCCGCGCCGAGGCGCTGAAGGATTCCATCAGGGACTTGCTGGTCCGGGTCGACTGGACGATCGCCTCAACGTCGGAATTCGATCCGGCTCAGTCCGACCGCTGCTTCAAGATCCTGGCGTCCGACTACACCATGGCGACCCTGGTGCCGGCACTGCTCGCGCGCTGCGAGGCGGCCGCTCCCCGCATTCGCTTCGACTTCCTCCAACAGGTTCAGGCGCCCGAACGCGCCCTGGAGCGCGGCGACGTCGACTTGCTCATCATCCCCCAGGAATTCAGCTCGAAACTTCACCCTTCGGAGGTCCTCTTCGAGGAGGACTTTTGCGCCATCGCCTGGAGCAAGGGGAAGTTCGCTCGGGGAAAGCTTTCGCGCACCGACTACACCAAGGCATCCCACGTTGTGATGCGGCCGGCTATTGCGACTCAATCCCTGGAGACGCGCTACCTGGAACAAGGCGGAGTGACGCGCAACGAGGCGATCTCGACCTACGCCTTCACCGCGATCCCGCATCTTGTCGTGGGAACCAATCGCATCGCCACCCTGCACCGTCGGCTTGCGAAACTTGCGCAGCGAAGCCTACCGATCCGCATCATCGAACTGCCGGTATCGTTGCCAAGCATGCAGCAATGCGCTCAATGGCACCGCTATCGCTCGAATGACGCCGGCCTGATCTGGTTGCGCGATACCATGCGGGCAGCCGCTCTCGACTTGCGCTAAGGCCACACGCAGAAAGCCGGCGCAAATGCGCCGGCTCGCTATCAACGCCTCGTTGGGACCAGATCCTTGGCTGGTCACTCGGATCAGTGCTTGCCCGGTCCGGCACCCGGCGGCGGTGCGGGCACCCAGATTGGGAAAGCCACATTGGCCCAAACGGTGTCGGCCTTGGTGCCGTTCTCCACGTAGAACGTGTGCTGGTAGTTCAGGTTGATTTGAACGGGACCTGCGTTGTAGGTGACCGAGGGGCCGAAATTCAGCGCCCGAAGACGGTTGCCATCCTGAACGCCTGCCGCATTGAAGGCCTTGATCCCGTTCACGGTGTCATCTGCATATTGCTGAATGTAACCGCCGACCACGCCCAGTTTCCAAGCGCCGACATTGTAGCCCGAGGTGAAGTCGACTGCCAAAGCGTCGCCACTCCTGTACTGCTGCAGGCCTCCCGTGAAGACGTTGACCGATTCCGTGTTGGTTCCGTTGAGCAACAAGCGCGGCGAGATCGCGAACTCGAACCCCTTGGGATCGGCGTAGCGATACGCGAACACGGGCGAGATCGTGGTGTAGTTGGTGCCCACATTGAGGGGCTTGCTGGGAGAGTAGGTGCCGGTGTTCGGCATGATGTCGAGCCCGAGCGTGACGCTCTGCAGCGGCGAGAGCGCCCAGTTCAGGATCACCGGCGAGATCGTCAGGTTCGCAAATCCGTTGGCCTGGAACGTGCCCCCCGGGTTCGAATTCTCGATGTGGACGTATGGGACAACAAGCTGAGAATAGACGTGAGCGCCAAAGAACTCGCCGGGATAGCTGGCGAGAAACCTGGCCGTTTCCGAAACCGCCGAAAGCTGGAAATGGAATGGGCAGCTTGTTGCCGCTTCCATCGTAGAGACCGTTCGCGCTCGTGTAGCTGGTCTGGCTGATCGCAAAGAGACCCGGGATCGGCGGAAAGGCGCCGACGAAAACGCCCGGCGAACCGACTGGGTAGTTGGTCACGCCGTTCTCTGCGGCCATTGCTCCGTTGGCAGCTCCGACCAGGAGCATCATTGCGGAAAGCTTCAGTACTTGCTTCATAGTCCCCCCATGCGCGATCGTCCTCGCAAGCGAGGTCGCGGGCGTCATCCCCAAGCTCATTCATTCGTGCCGACGCGCCATCGACCGTCGGAATGGCGTCATATTCCGCGAGCTCCAGTCATTCGTAAAATTGATCTTTGAAATCCGAGCTATTTATTAAAATGATGACCGCCCGCCGAGGTCACGCCAGCCAAACGCGGTCACACTGCAACGTCACCCTCATCACTCCCGACACCCGATGGTTCGTCGAGACGACGTGATCGGATCGGCGTGCCGCAACAAAAGTTCGAAAGTGTGGGCCAGTTCATAGAAGCGTCGGCGCGGGAACAGCAGAGTTGGAATTTGGGAGACGACTTTGGGTTGAGGTGCCGCCGATTTTGCGACCGTAGGCGTGGGGCAAGTTGTCTTGGCCGGGCGATCTCATCGACACGGCGATCTCAAGCTGTACCGACTGAAATAGTTCGCAAAATTGTTTTTGGGCGCGGCCGCCGCCGACAGTTCGGCCGCTGGCCACCAAGGGAGGCAGGACATGCGGCGCGATTTGACGATCAAGACCGGCAGCATGAGCGGCACTTCGGACTTCAGGGTGCTGGCTCCGATCAAGAAGGGGTTCGTGCCGTCCCTGGACGCGACGACGTACAAGACACGCGCCAAATATGTCCTGCGCGCGCTGAATGGCGGCCGGGCAAGCGCGTTTGAATACGAACTCGCCCGCGTCCTGTCCGATTCAGTGGATCGTGTCGGGCGCATCCACTCGGTGGGAGTCGCAGTGCTCGAGCCGGAGGACGACGCAGTGGACGCCGTCGACTATGTGCTTCTGACCGCGACATTCGACGGCTCCTGGGAAGCCTATGTCCGCGTCATCTGGCAGAAGGCCGCGCGGCTGCTCGACCTTATCTTCTGCAACACCGAGGGCTATGTGCTCGGTTATGAGAACACCTATGAGGACTGGGGCATTTGGCTGAAGAGCAGGCAGTCGGAGGCCTACTTCCTCTACGCCACGCCCGACCTGACCGTGGACGACACGCGGTTTCTGCGGATGGAGGAGCGCGTCTATCGGCGCGTATCGGGCACTGATGCAGACCAGATCGTCACCCGGATCAGAATTCCCTCCCCTGAAGACATTGCGCGGCGCTCCATATTCGAGGTCGACGGCGCGATCGGCGCCGATCCCACCAATGCCGGCTTCAGCAAGCCGCTCACGATTGCGGCTGCCGGTCGGCCCGCTTTCTATCACGGCATACGCGCGCTGGCCGCGCTGTACCATCTGGCCGATTTCTATCCGCCCGGCACGCACGATGGGCAGACCCTGCACCGCGCGGCGCATGAGCTGCTGCCGGAACTGGTGCTGATGCTGAACGACAGCGCCACCTACGGCGACGGCATCAAGCGCGCCCTCCTGCGTTATGAAGAGGCCGTGCGCTGGCTGATGACACCGCCCAACGTCGCGGCGCCGCGGCGCAATCTTCCCCTCGCGCTGCCGGCCGAGCCGCCGTTGCAGGATCGGGGCAACGTGCAGGGCGGGATCCTGACCGCCTACCCCGATTCCGATCACGGCTGCCTGCTGCTGTTGCAGTTCGCTAGTCCGGCCGCATTGGCGGCGTTTCTGAACGTGCTTCAGGTGACCTCCGAAGCGGATGTTCCGACCGCAGGGCAGATCGTCACCAATATCGCCTTCACGGTCGAGGGACTGCGTCACGCCGGACTGTCCGATGATGAGGTCCGCTCACTGCCCGAGGAATTCGTGCAGGGCATGGAACGACGCGCCGGTTTGCTCGGCGACGTGCGCTGGAATCATCCCCAGCGATGGCGCCTGCCGGCAAGCAACTGGGCGCTCGGCATTGAGGCGCCGGACCTGCGCGAGGATGACCCGGCGCCGCGCATCAACATGAGCGCCGTCCATGCGGTGCTGCAGCTGCGCCACTTGTCCACGGCGACGCCGATGGCGGAGACCAGAGCAGCGCTGATGGCCGAGATGAAGCGTCTGGTCGACGTGGATCCCGGCGTCAAGCCGCTCTCGATCCAGTGGATGCAGCGCCAGCGCGATGCGGCGGGCAACGTGCAGGACCATTTCGGTTTCACCGACGGCACGTCGAACCCTGTGCTGCGGCAAAGCGATGCCGGCTCGCGTTATTCCAACCAGGTGCATCTCGGCGAAATCCTGTGTGGCTACCCGAACCTGGCCGACGAGAAGGCCCCGTTCGGCGACGAAACCAATCGAATTCATGCGTTCCTTCGCGACGGCAGCTTCCTGGCGCTGCGCAAGCTGCGGCAGGACGTGGAACAGCTCGAGCAGGTCCTTCGCGACGCGCGCCAGGCAACCGAGGCTGTTGCCGGTGGGTCCGCCCCGCCCCTGACCCGCGAGATGCTTCTCGCCAAGATGATGGGGCGCTGGCCCACCGGCCATCAAAAGGCTGGCCAGCCCCTCATCCCGAATCCGCCAACCAACCCGCAGGGCAATGACTTCAACTATGATGGCGACACGCAGGCCCAATCGTGCCCCTATCACGCCCATATACGCCGTGCCAATCCGCGGGTCACGATCACCGCGGCGGATGCCGGCGCCCGGCCGCCCCGCATCGTCAGGCGCGGCATGTCCTACGGACCGCCCATCAAGCGCGATGACCCGCAAGCCGCCAAGGATGCGCTACAGCAGGAACGCGGGCTCGTCTTCATGGCCTACAACGCCAGCCTCGGCGAGCAGTTCGAGGTGGTGCAGAGCTGGCTCGTCGCAGGCAACAGCTCGGGCGCCTTTTCCGGGGAGAGCGATCCGTTCCTCGGCCTTGCCGAGCCGGGCCGGCTCCGACATTTCCGTTTCGAGCATGGCGGCAAGACGGTTCACATGCCGCTCGACGGGTCCGATCGACTCCACGACGAGCCTCGCCCGTTCGTCCGCCTGGAATGGGGAACCTATCTGTTCGCGCCATCGAAGAAGGCGCTCGCCAGCCTGCAGCAATGGGCGGCGGCCCAAGGCCGCAAGCCGCTGGTGACGTGGAGCGTGGACGACGGCGAAAAAGCGATCGCACGGCTGCGTGAGATCGAGAGCCAGCTAGGCGAAGCCGCGGCGATGGCGGCATGGAAAACGGCGCTGGAAGATCCGGATTCGGCCTCGCATTTCGTCAACGCATCGATCTGGGCTGCAATCCGCGAGCGCCACGGCGGCGTCCTCCGCACGCCGTTCGGGGTCCTCGTGGCCGACCGGGAGGAGGTTCAGCAAGTCTTTGCCGATTCAGGCACCAAGCTGACGATCACCGGCTACCTGCCCCGCATGCAGCGGTCATTCGGCATTCTGTATCTCGGCCGCGACGCCGGACAGGAAGATCATGCCTATGAGCAGGAATCCGAGATCTGCAACGCCGCGATCATGGCCCTCGACCAGCGGAGCGCATTCGAGATGGCGCGCAAGGTCACGCAGCAGGTGCTTGGCTTCATGGTCAAGCAGACGATTGCCTATGCCGCTGCCGACGGCACATCGAGCTGGGACCTGACCGTCGAGGGGCACGAACTCGTGAATCCGCTGCTGGGCGCCTTCTGCGAGGAGTGGTTCGGCTTGAGCGAGAATGGCGGCTACTTCCGTCGCGGCGGCTACCGCTGGGACTGGAAGCCGGGCGATCCCCCCTTCTATCCCGGCCATTTCCTGTCGCCGTCGCGCTACATCTTCCAGCCCCATCCGAACAAGGAAGTGGAAGCGGTCGGTGCCGCGCATGGCACCGCCGTACGCAGCGCCATGATCGATTTTCTCGACAAGTTCAAGTCGACGATCACGGCTCCCGTGACCCGAGCCGTCCTCGATTCCCCGCGCGCTGCGGGCGACGTCCCGTTCGTGGCGCGCACGATCGCCGGCGCCATGATGGGCTTCATTCCGACCACCGACGGCAACATGCGCAGGATATTGAACGAATGGCTGCGCGAAGGAAATTTGTGGGCCTTGCGTGCGCGCTACGCCGGCACCGTGGCGGCCGACTATACCGATGCTCTCAACCGGCTGAGAGACGACTTCATCCCGGCCATGCAGCTGCGCGCCGTGCCCGAATTGATCTGGCGCACCGCGATCGTCACGCACATGCGAGGAAAGGACGGGCACCAGGTCGAGGTCAGGCCCGGGGACATCGTCGTCGCCGGCGCGGTCTCCGCCACCCAGCAGAACCTCGTCGAAGGCCGTCAGGACATCTATCACGCCTTCGGCGGCAACCGCAGGGTCGCAGGTCACCCAACGCATTCCTGTCCCGGAGCAGATCCGGCACTGGCGGTAATGCTCGGTTTCTTCAGCGCGCTGGTGGAAACGACGCTGCCGTTGCGCCCCGGCCCTATTCCACTGTCTGTGAGCATGACTGGAAGGGTGCCGCCCCAGCAGCAGGGCTGAACCCGAGATGCAGGACGCTTAAGGCGCGCCGGCCAAGGCGCGGATCGTCTGGTCCGCGTGCCAGCGCATGCCAAGCGCGCGGAGCTTTTCGGCAGCCTCAGTTGCAGTCTTTCGCGCCGCCTCGCCCTGCCCTTGCAGTGCGAGAAGCTCGGCGTGCGCAGCCAGATTCAGAGCGGCATCGCGCAGCGAGCCGCGCCAGCCTGCGGAGGTTTCGGCGCGCAGCAACCAGCGCCGGCTACGTCCAAAATCCCCGCGTCGCGCCGCGAGCTTCGCAAGCGCGCGGCAGGCCATCGCCTCGCCCAGCCGCTCGCCCTCGCGCGCGCGGCCCAGTACATGGGCTGCGTACCGTCGTGCTGTCTCGACGTCGCCTTCGGCCGCCGCCGCTTCGACCAGCCAGCTATATTGAACCGAGGTGTAGAAGTGGAAGTTGCGTCGCTCCATCCATTGCGCGGCGTTTCGCAGCTGCTGCAAGCCATCGGCATCGCCGGTCATGGACCAGCGGGCAAAGCCGGACGCCGCGCGGCACGCCGTCAGCATCAAAAGGCTGCGCATGGTCCCGGCGGCGCGGGCGCCCTCCACGGCCAGTTGCTCCGCCTCCTGCCAGCGGCCTTGCCAGACCAACGCGACCGAGACCCAATTGCGCACCGAGCTGACGACCGGATGGGTCGACCCTTCGACCAGGCTCATCGCTTCGTTGAAGCACTCGTGGGCACCCTCGAAATCGCCCCGATCGGCCAGGATGCTACCCTTGCACGACAGCGAATAGGCCGAGCCGACGGCGATGGCGCCATGGCGGCGGCTGCGCGTGGTCGAGATGGCAGCGTCGATCAAGTCGGTGGCTTGGTCGTATTGACAACTTGCAGCGAGAATCTGGCCCAGCACGGCTTCGGTCCGGGCGATCAGGCGGGGGTCGCCGAGCCTGCGTGCCCATTCCAGTCCCGTTCGTGTGTGTGTCACACCCTCGCGAAAGCGGCCAAAGCCGTAACACATGTAGCCAAGCCACTGATAGGCGTTGGCCGTCGCGCCGGTGTCACCGAGCGATGACGCGATGGCGACCGCCTGTTCGAACACGCTGGTATCGTCGGTCAACGACAGCGGATCGAAGATGTTGGCCATGCCGAGTTTATTCGCCAGCAAGCACCAGCGCAGGGATTGCTCGCGCGAGCGATCCGGCACGCGATCCAGCGCATCCATAGCAGCCTTGTACTGGGACCCGGCAAGGTCCAAGGCGAAGGCCGCCATGGCCTTGTCGCCGGCGCGTTCGGCATAATGGGCCGCGTTTTCCCAATGGCCTGCGCCGCGCGAATGGTAGGCCAGGGCTTCCAGCGTGTCTTCGCGGTCGGCCTGCTCGGACCGTGCCAGCAAACTGGCTTCAATGCGCTGGTGCAAGGCCTGACGCTCGTGCAGGGTGATGGTGTCGTAGACAGCGTCCCGCGTGATGCCGTGCTTGAAGCGAAGGGCGTCGCCGGCCGGATCGGCGAAGAGAAAATCCGCGTCGGCCAATCCCCGCAACGTCGCCGGGTCGGGCTCGCTGCCGCAAGCCGCAATGAGCAGACTTTTCGGTACCGTGTTTCCGATCACCGCGGCGGCGCGGACCACCTTCACCTGATCGGGCGGCAGGCGCGCCAGGCGCGAAGCGACCAGGGTGGCGATCCATCCGCCTTGCTTGCTGCGCATTTCGAACGAATCATTGTCGTTGGCAGCGATGGAATGGCACAGCTCTTCGATGAACAGTGGCACCCCGCCGGCATAGGCGTGAACACGGGCCACGAGGAAGGGGTCGGCTTGCGGCACCCAGCGTCGTACGGCGATGTCGGTTTCTCCTCCCGCAAACGGCCTCAGCAGCAAGTGCGGCGCGCCGGAAATCCACTCGGTGCCGTCGTCGCGCGGCCGGGTGGCGAGGATGAAGCGCGGTCCATTGGGCAATTGCAGGAGTTTCTCCAGCAACTGCCGGCTCGCGTCGTCGGACCATTGCCAATCGTCGATCACCAGCACCAATGGTCCCTGCGCGGACAAGACGGTAAAGAACCCGAGCAGGTCACCGACCACGCCATCGACGGTCATCTGGCCGCCGCGCGCATCAGCCCCGGTCGAGGCCAGTGCGATGATCGTCTCCGCGCGTGGACCGAGTTGGGCGAGCCATGGCTGCAGGGCGTCCCGGGCCGTCTCGTCTGCATCGGCGATCGATGCGTCCGGTCGTATCCCCAATGAGGCGCGCAGCATCTGCAGAAACGGTTGCAGCACCTCGGCGCCGACATAGCTCTCGCAACTGCCCCGCAGCAGCTTGAACTGGTCGGTATCGCAGTCTCGCAGCACCTCCTCCAGCAGCCGCGTCTTGCCAAGCCCAGGACCGCCGACGACGACCGCACAACGTCGCGAGGCCGGGTGTGGTTCGCTGAGAAAGCCGGTCAGAAAATCGAATACTTCGTCGCGCCCAACGAAGGGCGTCAAGCCGCGCAGGGACGTTGCGTCAAACCGCCGGGTCACCATGCTTCGTCGCAGCACCGCGCGCGCCTGGGGCATCTCCGGCCCCGCGTCAGGCACCTGAATCGGGCCGCCGAGCTCGAAAAAATTCGCATGCGGCCCGAGGGAATCAAGACTGGCGAGGATCTCGCCCGGCGCAGCCCGACGCGACAGATGCGCCGCCGTGTTCACGACATCGCCGACCAGGTCATATCGGCCGGACTCGATATCCCCCTCCATCAAGAGCAAGGTGCCGGCGTGGATGCCCGAATGCATGCGAAGCGGCATCAGGGCCGGCGGCACGCTATCGTGGCGCAACAGCCCGACCCACCGGTGAATATCGATGGCGGCTTCGGCTGCACGACGACCGTCGTCCTCACCGGAGCGCGGATAGCCGAACACGGCGAGGACACCATCTCCCTGGGTCCTGATAACGCGGCCGCCATGCTTGGCCACGGCGCGATGCCAGATGGCCCTGAGCTGGCCCAACAGTTCGGAGAGGTGTTCCGATTCGATATCCCGGCCCAGCGCGGTGGACCCGACGAGGTCGGAGAAAAGCACCGTCAGTCGATGACGTTCGCCTTTCAGGTCGCGGGTCTGCGTGATCATCGCTGTCGAGGCCGGCTCGTTGCCAAACAGCAAGCACGGCCCAACTGGCGCCAGACCGGATGCCGCAAGGCATCATACACGCCCATGGGTTGCCGGCTAGCGTCTTGGATCACAAAGGTAAATCTCGCTTGGCGGCATTCGCAAGCGATAGACCGCCTTGAAACCAACCCACCCGTTTAAAACCTGCGTGATCGCTGAGTGAGGTCTCCTACTGAGCGGCCACAAACAGTCTCCTGACCGCCCCTCGCCGATGCGAACATCCGATTGGATCAGGTCGCCGTGGCGATGCCCGGGCCGACCGATGCAAGGCTGACACGATGCCGAGTGTCACGCTCGACGCCAACGCCGGGCAGCCGCGAGCCCCAGCGCCCTATTCCATGCGGCCTTACGGATATTTCCTTAGGTGAACCGCCCGAATTTCGGCCTTCCGACGGATGCGTTAAAGGTTCATCAGCAGCACGAATTCGGCTCGTTGACGATGGAGCCTGCAGTGAACCACTCGATCTACACCGTCGATAAGACGACCCATCTGAAGGTGGTCGTCCTGGTGCTCGTCGGCAGCATCGCCATGATGGCGATCACGCTGACTGCGCGCCTGGCTCGTCCGGAAGTCAGTGCCCGAGCGACGGCGACCCGGACCGTTTACAAGCCTTATCCCGACCACACCCTGACCGTACTGACCCGACCAGAGAAGCATCCGATCTAGATCATTTGACGCAGGGCACCGAATGACCAACGAAGCGATCAAGGCATTGATGGTACTCGCGCTCTACGGAGTGCTTGAGACCGCACTCGTCTCCTCGTCGATCGGCAGATTGGCCAAGCGTATCGTGCCATCCGGAAACCGCCGCGTGCGCGGCAGGTAAATTCATGAGGAGGCACCCGGCGATTGCCGGGTGCGCTCTTTGACTACAATGGCTCGTCGTCCAGCGTGGATGGCTCCACCTGCAGCGACACGAAATCGCCTCCGCCGTAATCGTCCTCGGGATCCGGTCGGTCGGACTGGAGATAAAGCCGGTCCTCCACCGCGCGAACGCCTGCAACGTTCTCACAGGCCACGATGACCGCCCGATGCGCGTTTTCACCCCTGACCACGCCACGCAGCGTGACCGTGCCGTCCTTCACGCTGACGTTCAAGCAGACCGGCTGCCACGGTGTCCCGGCCAGCGCCGCGAGGACGGAGCGACGAATCTGGCCGTCGTCCCCGGAGTAGCCGGAAGCGCTGGTCAGCGGGCCGGCAACCGCGGACAGGAAGTCGGATCGGGTGATGATCCCGACGATGCGCTCGCCACGCATGACCGGAACGTGATTGAGATGCCGTCGCTCCATCATGTCGGCAACTTCCACAAGCGGCGCCTGCTCGGTGGTCGACACCGGCTGGCGGGTCATCACCTGTTCGACCGTGCGCCCGTGCTCCTTGACGAATTCGGCTGCAGTGCGATCGGCTCCGCGCAACATCGTGAGCAAACGGTTGCGTTCGTGCGCGGTGCCGATTTCAGGCCGCCTGAGGAAATCGCTTTCGCACAGGATGCCGACGAGCGTCCCGGCCGGATCCACCACCGGCAGGCCGCTGATGTGATGGGCAAGCATCACCTTGATGGCATCGGCGACCGGCGCGTCCGGCCGTATCGTCACAACGCGTCTGGACATGATCTGGTGCGCGCGCATGTCGTCCTCCGAAAGACAAAGAGGTATTTGCCGTGACAAACCACGTCTTGATCCGGATCAACGCCCGTCCGGTCCGTGATGCCATCCTGAACACCGACATCGGAACATTTCGAACATGCGCTTACGAACGGTTCTGTTGGGTGCGATCATCGTCGCGCTGTCCGCCTCCAGCGTCGCGGCGCCTTCGGATGTGTCGGCGGCGCTGTCCGACCTCATGACCAGACTTCAACTTCAGCACGCAAAGCTTTGGTTTGCGGGCAAGCTCAGCAATTGGAGTCTGGCGAATTACGAGATTCAACAGATCGAGGCCAATCTTGATGCCACCGGCAGGTTGCTCGCGAACCCGTCACAAGCCGATCGCGCCAGGGAGCAGATTCGGGCGGTACGCCAGGCGCTCCAATCGAAGGACGTCCCCGCGTTCATGGCATCGTATGCCGGGCTGACAAACGAATGCAACGGTTGCCACCGGAGCAGCGGGTATGCCTGGATCGTCATGCAGATCCCGCTCACCCTGCCCGTTCCCAATCAATTGTTTGTCGACCAGGTGTCCGAGGGGCGCGCGATTGTCAACGCCACTTGCGGGACGTGCCACGTCGTCGCCGACGCTGCCAAGGAAGCACCGGCGTTTCGCCCGTCCCCACCAGCTTTTCCGGAGATTATCAGCCGCCCCTCCTTCTCCGCGGACGGCCTGCGGCATTTCCTGACGTCGGGCCATCGGCGACTGGGACCAGACCAAGCCATGCCGAATCCGAGGCTCACCGAGTCCCAGGTCGAAGCCGTCGTGGCCTATCTGGAGACATTGCGAGCTGACCAGCGGCGCTGAAATGCGCCCACCTGTCCGGGCGGCACCATGCTCGCACGAGGCTGCGATCTGCAGCCGATGCGGCTAGCGCAACGGCAGCAATTCCAGTTGGCCCTGCGCCGTCTTGACCGCCGCGGTGAACCAGCTCTGGCTGGGCGCCTCCTTGGCGAAGCACTTGGTATAGGCCGCCATCGCCTGGTCTTCCCGGGCCATGGAATCCTCCGGCGTCTTCCTGGCCATCATCTGCTTCCAGACCTTCTCGCAGGCCGGAATCTCGGCCGTCTTGATGGCCTCGCTCGCGGCGAGGAAGAACACCTTCTCGCCACGGATCGCGACCACGTCGATCTCGTGCGGCGGACCCTTCAAATCGCCATTGCCGCGCACGCCGAGCACCGCGACCGCGATGCTCGCGGATGCCGGCTTGATGATGGGCAGCTCGGCATATTTGGCGAAGGCGGCGTCCTGGATGGCGGCATAGTAGAAGGTGTCGGACCTGAACGCCGCGTCGATCTCTTGCGGCATCGGATCCTTGCGGTGGTCGGCAAGCCAGCGCTTGAGCAGCGTGGTCGTCGTCACCACGGCCTGCTGCTTGTCGCCCGCTGTGGCGAAGGCGAGCCCGTCAAGATGGCCAAAGCCGATGTCGTCCTTGAACAGCGTGTCGACGTTCGACTTGCCCTCCGCGGGCAGCCCCCTGATCGTGACTGGTCCGATCAGGCCGCGCAGCACGCCGGTCAGTTCGCCCAGCGCCACATCGTGTTGCCTGCTGGTCTCCTCGCTCTCCTTGGCCTTCGAAAACTTCGCGATGTAGCGGTCGCGCAGATCGAGATAGTGCTGCTCGGAAGAGGCTGCGTGAGCCGGCGTAGCGAGGGCAAGCAGGCAGAGCAAGGCAAGTGATCTCATCGAATTATCCAGAAGACTGAAGGGCGATCTTCAGTCTTGGTGACCGGGTTGGCCCGGAAGGTTCATCCGTGCCGGCGTGCCCTGCTCCGGCGGAGAACCAATCCTTCACCATGGCGGGCGGGTTCGATTGAGCGCGGGGAAGGCGGGCGGTAAAATCCGCTGCAATGCTTTCGGGGGCTCCATGAGCGACTTGATGAGTGACTTGCGCGCTGCGGCCAGGCAATCCACGGCGAGAACCGGGATCATCGAGTTCGAAGGCGCCAGGGGAACCGTGAGCATCCCCTGCACCATCGCGGATGTCTCCGGCACCGGCGCGCGGCTGAAGCTCGATTGGTCGCTGGCGTTTCCGAAAGAGGCCACGCTGATCTTCGCCGACGGCTTGCGCAAGGCCTGCCGGGTGGCCTGGCAGAAACGACGGCTGCTCGGCGTCGCGTTCGCCGACGGCATCGCGAGCCTGGACGAGCAGGCCCTGATGATGACCGAGGAGGAGCAGGCGCTGCACAGGCGATACATCGGCGCGCAGGTCAAAGGCGCGCGCCAGGCGCGTGGCTACACCGAGGCCCAGGTTGCGAACCTCGTCGGCGTCTCGCCCGAATTTGTCGCATCCGCCGAGCGCGGCGACGTCAGCATCCCGCTCCACCAGCTCACCCACATGGCTGATCTGTTCTTGGTTGACCTCGGCAGTCTCGTCGCCGGCCCGGCGCCGATTGACGACGTCGAACTGGCGGCCGGCTGATAGGGCGCCGCCCCCTGCTCTGAAGCGTGCCAGGTTAGCTGCCCGACGCGCTCGCACTGGTTACCAGGTCGGCAGGTAGGTGCCCTTGAAGCGCGTCTCCAGAAACGCCTTCACCTGGTCTGAGTGGTAGGCCTCGATCAGCTGCTTCACCCACGGCTTGTCCTTGTCCTCTTCGAGCACGGCGAGGATGTTGACCCATGGTCCATCAGGATTTTCGCGGGCGATCGCGTCGGTTGCGGGATTGAGACCGGCCTGAACGGCGTAATTGTTGTTGATCGAGACAAGATCAACGTCCTGGAGCGCGCGCGGCAGCTGCGCGGCGTCGAGTTCGACAAAGCGCAGTTTCTTCGGGTTGTCGGTGATGTCTGCGATCGTCGAGGACACGTCGTTCGGGTCCTTCAGCTTGATCAGGCCGTGCAGCGCCAGAATCATCAAGCCGCGCGCGCCATTGGAGGGATCGTTGGCGATCGCGACGCGCGCGCCTTCCGGCAGGTCGGCGAGTTTCTTGTATTTCTGCGAGTAGACGCCCTGGGGCGAGCCGATGGTGTTGGCGACCTTGACGATCTTCCAGCCGGTCTTGGCAATCTGGTTCTTCAGATAAGGCTCGTGCTGGAACGAGTTGGCCTCGAGGTCCTTCAAGGCCAGCGCCTGGTTCGGAATCACGTAGTCGGTGAATTCGACGACCTTGATGTCGAGGCCACGCTCGGCACCGACCTTCTTCACGACGTCCATGATCTCGGCATGGGGGCCGGCGGTCACGCCGACGCGGATGGTTTCGGCTCTCGCCGCGGTCGCAAGCAAGGCTGCAGCCGCAAGGGTTGCAAGAAAACGCATCGATCTCTCCAGTTTCAGGGTGTTTGGATCAGCGGTGCCGCAGCCGGCGGTTGACCCGCCGCGCCAGATAGTCGCCTGCGCTCTGCACCAGCTGCACCAGCGCGACCAGCACGACGACCACAGCCAGCATCATCTCCGGCATGAAGCGCTGGTAGCCGTAGCGGATGCCGAGATCGCCCAAACCCCCGCCACCGACCGCGCCGACCATGGCGGAGTAGCCGAGCAGGCTGACCACTGCGAGGGTGAGCGCCAGCAGCAGGCCGGGCAGCGCCTCGGGGATCAGCACCTTGAGCACGATCTGGATCGGTGACGCGCCGAACGAGGACGCGGTTTCGATCAGGCCGCCATCGACTTCACGGATCGCAGCCTCGACCAGGCGCGCGATGAACGGCGTCGAGGCGATCGTCAGCGGCACGATCGCGGCCGTTGATCCGATCGAGGTGCCGGCGATGAGACGCGTGAACGGGATGATGGCCACGACCAGGATGATGAAGGGCGTGGAGCGGGTCGCGTTGACGACCATGCCAAGGGCTGCGTTGACGGCAGGGGCCGCAAACAGCTCGCCCTTGCGGCTGGTCGCCAGGAATACGCCCAGCGGCAAGCCGAACAGAGTGCCGAGCGCCGCCGCGATTCCAACCATGAACAGGGTTTCGAAGGTGGCCTGGATGATCAGGTTGATGAGTTCAGGCGACATAGCCGAGACGCTCCGCCGAGACTTGATATTGAGACAGCCAGGCCAGCGTGCGCGTCGTCGCGCCCTCGCCGCCGGAATCACTGACAGGAATGCCCAGAACGAGCGAGCCGACATGCTGGCCGCCGATCTCATCGATACGCGCCGACAGCAGGGAGACGTCGAGACCGAGCTCGCGGGCAAGCCGCGCGATCAGCGTATCGCCGGCCCCTGCCCCGCGCACCTGAACGCGGATCACGGCGTGGCTCCCCGGCTCCTGCACGATCCGGCTGGCCAGCGAGACCGGCAGGCTGTCGCCGGTGACCTCAACCAGGAATGATTGCGTGATCGGATGCTTGGGATGGGTGAAGATGTCGGCGACATGGCCGCTCTCGACCACGCGGCCGGCATCGAGGACGACGACGTCCCTGGCGAGCTGACGCACCACGGACATTTCATGGGTGATCAGCACGATGGTCACCCCGAGCTCGCGGTTGATATTTGCGAGCAGATCGAGGATCGCGCGCGTGGTCTGCGGATCGAGCGCCGAGGTCGCCTCATCAGACAGCAGCACGCTCGGCCGCGTCGCCAATGCGCGGGCAATACCGACACGCTGCTTCTGGCCGCCTGACAGCTCTGACGGATAGCGGTCGTGCTTGTCGGCGATGCCGACCAGCGCAAGCAATTCTGTCACGCGTGCCTTGATGTCGGCTTTGGACCAGCCGGCGATCTCCAGCGGCAACGCGATGTTGTCCGCGGCGGTGCGCGAGGACAGCAGATTGAAGTGCTGGAAGATCATGCCGATCGAGCGCTGCGCCAGCCGCAGCTCGCGACCCATGAGCGCGGAGATGTCTCTGTTGTCGACCACGACGCGGCCCGTGCTCGGCTTTTCGAGCCCGTTGATCAATCGCACCAGGCTCGACTTGCCGGCGCCGGAACGACCGATCACCCCGGTGACGGAGCCGCGCGCGATCGAAAAATCGATGCCCTGCAGCGCGACGACGCCGGGCTTGCCGCGATAGGCCGGATAGGTCTTCGCGACGGTCTCGAAGCGGACCATCGCGTCCGGCTGAGCTGAGCCATCTTGGATTTTGACCGGTTCGCCGATCAGCAGCGATGGGTGCGCATTCATGGAAGCGGCTTTCATGGAAGGATATTTAGCCCGCCCGGCCGAAAGGCGCAGGCGAGGCCAAGTCGCGATCCGAGCGACGGTGGGTGGAACCAAAGCAGGCGCCCGGTGGCGACGCTGCATTGCAGCAGACCATCGCCTTTTCCAGTCTTTCTTGCAATTTCAGATATTTGCGGGGGATTGGGCGAAGTTTCCCCAATCCAACACCGGGGAAGAAAATTCTCCTGCCGAGGGGGTATCAATCTCCGGGGAAGCTCACCGGCCCATGGTCAGCCAGGGCAGCACGATGACCAATAGCCCGGCGAAATAGAGCACCCCGAAGATCAGGCCAAAACCCCAGAACTGGCCCTTCCCGATATAGCCGCTGCCGTAATACATCGGCGCCGGCCCGGTGGCGTAGGGCGAGATCACGCCCATGAGGCCGAGTGAATACATGCAGAGCATGGCCAGCGTCGTCACCGGCAGACCGGGAATGCCGGTGCCGACCGCGAGCACCACCGGCAGCACTGCGGCCGCGTGCGAGGTGATGCTCGAGAAGAAATAGTGGATCCAGAAGAACAGCGCGACCAGCAGGATCATCGCGGTCGACGGCGCGAGCCCTATGAGCGGCTTTGCGAATTCATTGGCGAACCATTTGATGAAGCCGATCTCGTTGAGGCCCGAGGCCAGCGTCAACAGCGAGGTGAAATAGAAGAACACCTCCCATACGCTCTTCTCGCTGGCGATGTCGGCAAATTCGATCACGCCGCTGACCAGCATCAGCGAGATCACGATGAACACGACGGTCGTGGCATTGACGAAGTTCGAGCCGAGCACCGGGATGTGAATGTCCGGGCTGGAGCCTGCGATCCACAGGAACATCGCGAGCACGATCAGCACCAGCATGATCCACTCGTTGCGCGACATCGGGCCCATCTCTGCGAGCTCTTTCGCGGCCCATTCCGAGATCTCGGGACTGCGCTTCACCTCCGGACGGCAGATCAGATAGCTGAGCAGCGGAACGAGGACCATCAAGAGAATGCCGAGCGGCGCAAAGCCGATGAACCATTGGCCCCAGCTCACGTCGACGCCGACGGTCTTCTTGGCGATCGCCAGTGCGGCCGCGTTCGGCGCCAGCGCCGTGAAGAACAGCGAACTCGTGATCGCGGTTGCCGCGAACGCGGTCCACATCACATACGTGCCGATCTTGCCGGCGGTCGGCCCCGGCTCGGAACCATAGATGCGCGGGATGTTGCTGATGATGGGATAGACGATGCCGCCGCTGCGTGCGGTGTTGGAGGGCGTTGCCGGTGCCAGCAGGAAGTCCGACATCGCAACCGCATAACCGAGCCCGAGCGTGTTGGTGCCGAGGCGCCGCACCAGCACCAGCGCGATGCGCCGGCCGAGCTGGCTCTTGCGATAGCCGATCGAGAACACGAAGGCGCCGACGATCAGCCACACCGTGCTCTCGGCGAAGCCAGCCAGCATCCAACGCAGCGATTTGCCGGGATCGGGATCGATATAGCCGGCGACACCCGCGACCGTCAGCCCGATCAGGCCGACTGCGCCAACCGGCATCGATTCCAGGATCAGCCCGGTGATAACTGCCGCGAAGACCGCAAAATAGTGCCACTGATTGACGTTGAGACCCGCTGGCACCGGCCACAGATAAATCGCCAGCCAGACCACCAGCGGTACGATCAACTTCCAGCGAAAGCTTTTCGCCCCAGGTGCCTGCGTGTCCGCGGTCATGAGCCCTCCCCTGTCATTTCGTCGCGTGTGCCGGCCCATTGGCAGGGCCGCTTTTGGTCCCTGCGCGGCGTATACGGACTGTCTGCGGCGTGATCAATGGCCTGACGCGAGTTCTGCGGCCCGGTGCCCGATTTTGCCAGCGGGCCTCACAAATGCCCGGTGCGCCGGTGCTCCGGCGCACCGTCGCGGACCGGAAAGCGGATGGTGGTCCCGATCGTGATCCAGTTGGCGTTCTCGCCGGTGATGTTGCGGCCGTAGATCACGTCGACGGAGAATATCTCGTTGGGCCGGTAGCGCACGCCGGTCTGAAAGCGCGGCTGCACCACGCTCGCGGTATCGGCGGCGCCAGCCTGGCCAAAGGCCTCGATCGTCCACTGCAGCGTGTCGGTGAACTTCCAGTCGAAGCCGATGCCGTAGGTCAGATAGTGGCGATCGACCGTGCGATCCCAGAGCCAGCCGCCGGTGACGTTGATGCGCATCGTCTCCGACAGACGATAAGTCGCGGGGATGACGGCAAAGGCGGACAGGGCCTCACCGGTCGCCGCATCGAACGATCCACCGCCATAGGCTGACAGTCCCCACCGCCCGATCCCGGTCGGGATGAAGTTCGTCTTGGCTTTCGGCGCAACCGTCGTGCTCCAGTCGCCATCGCTGCGGGCCCGGACGGTCTGCATGCTCAGCTCAATCGGCCTGAAGGGATCGACGACGCAGGAGGGATTGGCGACCGCCAGGAAATCGGTGTTGGCGGCGGCCGACATCCAGCTTTCCACCTTGCAGGAGCCGACCTCGGAGATGTCGGCGGCATCCACCGCATAGGCGCCATTCGCCGCGCGCGCATCCTGCGCGCCGAATGCGACAAGAGCCGCAATTGCGGCGGTTTCTCCAGTTCGTGCAACCCAGCCCATGGTGCGATGTTAGCAGAGTCTTCGCCTCGACAAGGTCCGGATTCTGGGACTATCTTCGCGCCATGAGCGAGCATCATCACGATCACGATCACGACCATTCGGAACTGTCCGAGACCGAGCTGCGCGTGCGCGCGCTCGAGACTGTTCTGACCGAGAAAGGCTATGTCGAGCCGGCTGCGCTCGACGCCATCATCCAGGCCTACGAGACCAAGATCGGCCCGCATAATGGTGCACGCGTCGTCGCCAAGGCCTGGACCGATCCGGCGTTCAAACAGGCGCTGCTGGAGGATGGCAGCAAGGCGATCGGCACGCTCGGCCATGTCAGTCGCGTCGGCGATCATCTCGTCGTGGTCGAGAATACCCCGACGCGCCACAACATGGTCGTGTGCACGCTGTGCTCCTGCTACCCCTGGGAAATGCTGGGGTTGCCGCCGGTCTGGTACAAGGCTTCGCCCTACCGCTCGCGCGCCGTGAAGGATCCGCGCGGCGTGCTCGCCGATTTCGGCGTGAGTGTGCCCAAGGACATTGAGATCCGGGTGTGGGATTCCACCGCCGAGACGCGCTTCCTGGTGCTGCCGATGCGCCCCGCGGGCACGGAAGGCTGGAGCGAGGAGCAGCTTGCCGAGCTCGTGACCCGCGACTCCATGATCGGCACCGGCTTCCCCCGGACGCCAGGGGCTCCGTCGTGAACGGCGTGCACGACATGGGCGGCATGGACGGCTTTGGAAAGGTCGAGCCCGAGCCGAACGAGCCTGTCTTCCATGAAGAATGGGAGTCCCGGGTGCTGGCGATGGTGCGCGCGATGGGCGCGGCCGGCGCCTTCAACATCGACACCTCGCGCTTCTATCGCGAGACGATCCCGCCGCATGTCTACCTCTCCAGCTCCTACTACAAGAAGTGGTTCCTCGGCCTTGAGGAGATGCTGATCGAGAAGGGCTACCTCACCCGCGAGGAGGTCGCCGCCGGCCATGCGATGCAGCCCGGCAAGGCGCTCAAGCACGGCAAGTTCGATCTCGGTCAGGTCGAGCGCATCATGGTACGCGGCAAGTTTGCCCGCCCAGCGCCTGCGCCCGCCAAATTCAACATCGGCGACCGCGTGCGTGCCAAGAACATTCATCCGACCACGCATACGCGGCTGCCGCGCTATGTCCGCGGTCATGTCGGCGTGGTCGAGCTCAACCACGGCTGCCACGTGTTTCCTGATACGGCGGCGATGGAGCGCGGCGAGAACCCGCAATGGCTCTACACCGTCGTGTTCGACGGCCGTGATCTCTGGGGGGAGGACGGCGATCCGACCCTGAAGGTCTCGATCGACGCGTTCGAGCCCTATCTGGACCCGGCCTGATGAGCAGTGAAGCTGCTGCCGCCGCGACCGCGGCGATTCCAAGCATTCCGCGTGACGACGACGGCCCGGTGTTCCGCGCGCCCTGGGAAGCGCAGGCCTTTGCCATGGCCTTGACGCTGCACGACCGCGGCGTGTTCACCTGGCCCGAATGGGCTGCGGCCTTGGCCTCCGAGATCAAGCGCGCGCAGGAAGCGGGCGACCCTGATACGGGCGAGACCTACTATCTGCACTGGCTCGCCACGCTGGAGGGCCTCGTCGCGAGCAAGGGCGTCGCGTCGATGGACACACTGCACCGCTATCGCGACGCGTGGGATCACGCCGCGGATCGCACGCCGCATGGTAGGCCGATCGAGCTGAGGCCGGAGGATTTCGGCTAGCTGCGATTGGCACGCTCGCGCCAAGCCCTCCGCTGTCATTCCCCGCGCAGGCGGGGAATCCAGTACGCCGCGATCGCTCGGCTCAAGCACCGCCTCTGGAATACTGGATCGCCCGCCTTCGCGGGCGATGACGGCGGAGTGAGACCACTACTTGCTTGCCACGAACTCGCGCCAACCCTTCGCCCGCAGGCTGCACGCCGGGCACTCGCCGCAGCCGTACCCCCAATCGTGCTGGGCGCCGCGTTCGCCGAGATAGCAGGTGTGCGACTGCTCGCGGATCAGATCGACCAGCGCGTCGCCGCCGAGGTCATGCGCGAGCTTCCACGTCGCGGCCTTGTCGATCCACATCAGCGGCGTGTGCAGCTCGAAGGCACGCGCCATGCCGAGCGAGAGCGCTGATTGCATGGCCCGAATGGTCTCGTCGCGGCAGTCGGGATAGCCGGAATAGTCTGTCTCGCACATGCCGCCGACGATGTGGGTGATGCCGCGCCGATAGGCCAGCGCCGCGGCGAAGGTCAGAAACACCAGATTGCGGCCGGGCACAAAGGTGTTGGGCAGGCCGTCGGCGCCCATCGCGATCGCAACGTCCCGGGTCAGCGCGGTCTCGGACACGGCCGCCAGCGTCGGGATCGACAGGGTGTGGCTCTCGCCCAGTTTTGCCGCCCAATCGGCGCGAAGGTCCTTGATGCCCTCGAACAGCCGGTCACGGCAGTCGAGCTCGACGGCGTGGCGCTGACCGTACTCGAACCCCAGCGTCTCCACGCGCGCAAAGCGGCTCAGCGCCCAGGCAAGGCAGGTGGTGGAATCCTGGCCGCCGGAGAACAGCACGAGGGCGGTTTGGGATGAAAATGTGTCGCTCATGGGCCGCGCTTTAGCACTTGCGGGGCGTGTCAGCCAATCGGTGGAAATCGGCCTGTTCCGCCCCGCCGCGCTGGGAACGGCGGCGCGCTTTTGGCATAAGGATTTGGACCCAGGAGACTGCCCCCGCAATGACCCCTTCCCGCGACATTTCCCGCCTGATCGAGATCATGGCGGCGCTGCGCACGCCGGTGACCGGCTGCCCCTGGGACCTCGAGCAGGATTTTTCGACGATCGCGCCCTACACGATCGAGGAAGCCTATGAGGTGGTCGACGCCATCGAGCGCAACGATCTCGACGATCTCCGCGAGGAGCTCGGCGACCTCCTGTTGCAGGTGGTGTTCCACGCCCAGATGGCCTCTGAGCAGAACGCGTTCTCCTTTGGAGACGTCGTCGAGGCCATCACGCGAAAAATGATCCGGCGCCATCCCCATGTGTTCGCCGACAAGGACGGCAATCTCGCCCCGCATCACGTCAAGGAAGTCTGGGACCGCATCAAGGCCGAGGAGAAAGCCGAGCGCGCCGCGCGCCGGCCGCCGGAAGCTGCGCCGAAACACAAATCGCTGCTTTCGGGCGTGAAAGCCGGCCAGCCGGCCTTGACCCGCGCCATGGAGCTGCAGCGCAAGGCCTCCACGGTCGGCTTCGACTGGAACGATCCGCGCGCGGTGCTGCAAAAGATTCGCGAGGAAGCGGACGAGATCGAGGCCGCTCTCGATCGCAACGACAAGCAGGAGATCGCGGAAGAGACCGGCGACCTCATGTTCGCCCTCGTCAACCTCGCCCGCCACGTCGACGCCGATCCGGAAGCCGCGCTGCGCGCGACCAATGCGAAATTCGAAAAGCGCTTTGCCTATATCGAGCGGGCGCTGGAAGCGCAGGGGCGCACGCTGGAGCAGGCATCGCTGGCGGAGATGGATGCGCTGTGGAATGCGGCGAAGATGGCTACCTGACGCGAGGACATCAAGTGGAGATCAGACAGGACAATCCGAAGGCACCTCACGTTGCTGACTTGTTGGCGCATCATCTGGAAGAGCTGCGCAGCGTCATGGGCGAGCATGCGCAGGCGCTCGACGCGAGCGGTCTCTCGGCTCCATCAGTGACGTTCTGGACGGCCTGGCAAGGCGACGTGCTGGCCGGCTTCGGGGCTCTGAAGCAGCTGGACGCGAGGCACGGCGAAGTGAAGTCGATGCGTGCCGCGCCTGCCGCACGCCGGACCGGAGCCGGGCGCTCGATTCTGAACCACATCATTGCCGAAGCCCGCAAGCGCGGATATGCGCGTCTCAGCCTGGAGACGGGCACGGCGCCGCTGCACGCGCCCGCCGTCGCGCTTTACCGCAGCGCCGGCTTCGTCTCGTGTGCGCCGTTCGCCGACTATCAGGCGAGCCCGCACAACCAGTTCATGAGCCTCGACCTGTCGAGGTGATGTTCGGTGCGTAGCCCGGATGGAGCGCAGCGCAATCCGGGGTCTCTCCGTGTCGTGATATCCCGGATTTCGCTGCGCTCCATCCGGGCTACGTCCGACTCACGCCGACAGGCGTGGCACCGCATCAAACCTGTTCACCACGATGTCGCGCTTCGTCTCATCCACGCGCACGGTCATGTCGAAGCGGCCGTCGTGCAGCTCCTTGGCCAGCACCTCGGAATTGCGGTGCAGCCAGCTGATTCCGGCGCCGTCGGCGGCGTCGATGGAGAGATCGAGCGTGGTGCGCTTGGCGGCGAGCCGTTCTTCGATCGCGGCGAGCAGCGCGTCGATCCCCTCGCCTGACACGGCCGAGACCAGCATCGCGGGATGATCTTCCGGCCGGCGCGCGGCGATATTCAGAAGCTCTTCCCGCTGCTCTGCGTCGTAGCGGTCGATCTTGTTCCAGACCTCGATGATGCGGCCTGAGTCATCAGGATTGATGCCGAGCTGGCGCAGCACCGCGTCGACGTCGCTCTGCTGGGCCTCGGCGTCTTCATGCGAGATGTCGCGGACGTGCAGGATGACATCGGCCTCCAGCACCTCCTCCAGCGTGGCGCGGAAGGCGGCGACGAGCTGCGTCGGCAAATTGGAGATGAAGCCGACCGTGTCCGACAGCATGGCCTTGCCGCCATGCGGCAGGTTGAGCGCACGCAGGGTCGGATCGAGCGTGGCGAACAGCATGTCGGCAGCCTGCACGTCGGCACGCGTCAGGCGGTTGAACAGCGTCGACTTGCCGGCATTGGTGTAGCCGACCAGCGCAACGACCCGATACGGCACGCGCTGGCGGCCGGCGCGATGCAGGCGGCGCGTCGCCTGCACCTTCTTCAGCTCGTTTTCGAGCTTGGTGATGCGCTCCTGGATCAGGCGGCGGTCGGCCTCGATCTGGGTCTCGCCGGGGCCGCCCATGAAGCCGAAGCCGCCACGCTGGCGTTCGAGATGGGTCCAGGATCGCACCAGGCGCGAGCGCTGATAATTGAGATGGGCGAGCTCGACCTGGAGCGCGCCCTCCTTGGTCTTGGCGCGGCGGCCGAAGATTTCGAGAATGAGCCCGGTGCGGTCGAGCACCTTGGCGTGCAATTCCTTCTCGAGATTGCGCTGCTGGATCGGTGCCAGCGCGCAATCCATCACCACGAGCTCGATGTCGAGGCTCTTGGCGAGCGCGGCGATCTCCTCGACCTTGCCCTTGCCGATATAGGTCGCAGGCCGGATCTGGCTGATCGGCGCGATGATGGCATCGGCAATGACGAGGTCGATCGCACGCGCGAGGCCTGCGGCTTCATCGAGCCGGGCCTCCGCGTCACGCTGAACATGACTCTCCGATTGCGCGTCGGCACTTCCCGCGCGCGCTCGCAAATAGGGGCCGACGACAAGCACCCGCCCCGTTTGTTTAGCCCCGGCCGACCGCGGACGGTCGGCCTCCCCGTCAAAATTGCGGGGTTCCAATCAGATCACTCTCAAGCCGGCTGATCCTCGCCGCCTTCGAACAGCTGGATCGGAGCGCCTGGCATGATGGTCGAGATCGCGTGCTTGTAGACCAGCTGCGAATGACCGTCGCGCCGAAGCAGCAAACAGAAATTGTCGAACCAGGTCACGATGCCCTGGAGCTTCACTCCGTTGACCAGAAAGATCGTCAGTGGCGTTTTGGTTTTGCGAACGTGATTGAGGAAGGTGTCCTGTAGGTTTTGTGCGCGGTCTGCCGCCATTGTTTTTTTCTCGCTTTGAGTTTCTTTTTATTGCACCGGAAGCGACCCTGTTTTCAAATTGGGCCTTCCTCCGGTTGCCGCTCCTCATGAGATCCCCCTCGGAGGAACGGCTGGTCGATTAGAGGACAGGTGGACATTTTAGGCAAGCCGCTTCACGCGGCACGACGCGCCCTATTTCTCCGAAAAACTACGGAAATAGATGATTTTTCCCAGATATCGGCCGCGGCGTCGAGCTTAGCCGACCCCGAGCGCCTTCAACTTCCGGTGTAGCGCCGACCGTTCCATGCCAACAAACTCGGCCGTGCGAGAAATATTTCCTGAGAAACGGCTGATCTGGGCAATCAAATAGTCGCGCTCGAACACTTCACGTGCCTCGCGCAGCGGCAGGCCCATGATGTGCTCGCCATTGTTGCTGGTCGGCATCGCCGGCACCATCGAGCCAACGTCCTGGGGCAGCATGTCGGCGGTGATGATCACCTCCGGCCCGCCCGCGGCCAGAATCATGACTCGCTCAACGTTGTTGCGGAGCTGACGCACATTGCCCGGCCAGACATGCGATTGCAGCACCGCCATCGCGTCCTGACCGATCTGCCGCTTCGGCAGGCCGCTGCCGGCCGAGATCTGCTCCATGAAATAGTCGATCAATTCAGGAATGTCCTCGCGCCGTTCCGACAGCGCGGGCACGCGAATCGGCACCACCGAGAGCCGGTGATAGAGGTCCTCGCGGAAATGGCCGGCCGCGATCTCCTCTTCGAGGTTGCGCGCAGTCGAGGAGATGATGCGGACGTCGACCTGCACCTTGGCGGTGCCGCCGACGCGCTGGAACGACTGCTCGACCAGCACGCGCAGAATCTTGTTCTGGGTCTCGCGCGGCATGTCCGCGATCTCGTCGATGAACAGCGTGCCGCCATGGGCCTCTTCCAGCGCACCGGGCTTGCGCGGATGCTCGCCGTTGGACTGTTCGACGCCGAACAGCTCGTGCTCCATGCGCTCCGGCGTGATCGCCGCGGCGTTGATGACCACGAAGGGGCCGTCGGCGCGGCCCGAGGCCATATGCAGCGTGCGCGCGGTCAATTCCTTGCCGGCGCCGGCGGGGCCGACGATCAGGATGCGGCTGTTGGCCTTGGCGGCGCGCTCGATGGTCTGGCGCAGCTGGTTCATGCTCGGCGAGCGGCCGACCAGCGAGCTTGCGCTCGGCGCGAGCTGCTTCAGCTCCTTGACCTCGCGCTTGAGGCGCGAGTTTTCCAGCGCCCTGGTGGCGACCAGAATGAGACGGTCGGCCTTGAAAGGCTTCTCGATGAAATCATAGGCGCCGCGCTTGATTGCGGCGACGGCGGTCTCGATGTTGCCGTGACCGGAGATCATCACCACTGGCAGATCGGCATTGTCCTTCTTGACCTGCTCCAGGAGCTGCAAGCCGTCGAGCTTGGAGCCCTGCAGCCAGATGTCGAGGAACACCAGATGCGGCCGCCGGTTGGCGATCTCGGCCAGCGCCGAGTCGCTGTCGCGCGCGGTCCGCGTGACAAAACCCTCGTCTTCGAGGATTCCCGCAACGAGATCCCGAATATCGGCCTCATCATCGACAATCAGAATTTCACTTGCCATGGGTCGCGCCTGTCTTCTCAGCTGCCTGTTGAGGCTTCGATTTTCGTTGAATCATTGGTCTTTTCAGCCGGCTCTTTGGTTTCGGCCGCCGGCTCTTTTGTTGCCTGCGCCGTAGCAGAGTCCTTGGCGGAATTTGGGGCCGTTTCCCTGATTTCGGGCGTGGTTGCGCCCTTGGCGGTGTCCGTCACCGCTGCCCCGGGCTCGGCACCTTCGGCCTTCTTGGCCTGTCCGGAGATCGCAAAGCGCATGCGCATCCAGGCGCCGCGCTGGCCTTCGCGGAAGTCGGAGGCGTCCTTCAGCTCGATGCGGCCGCCATGGTCTTCCAGCACGCGGCCGACGATGGCAAGGCCAAGGCCGGTGCCCTTGGCGCGCGTCGTCACATAGGGCTCGAGCAGCCGCGAGCGCGCAACCTTGGGCAGGCCGATGCCGTTGTCGATGACGTCGATCAAGACGTCGTCGCCCTCGCGCGACACCACGACGTCGATGCGGCCTTTGCCGAGCTCTTCCGGCGGGACCTGCTCGATCGCCTCGGTGGCGTTTTTGACGATGTTGGTGACCGCCTGCGAGATCAGCCGGCGGTCGAACTGGGCGCGCAGCGGATCTTCTTTGAACTCGGCCTCGATATCGAGCTCGGGATGGGCGACCTTCATCAGGAACACGGCCTGCCGCACGGTGTCGGCGACATCCTCGCCTTCCATCACGGGTTTTGGCATCCGCGCAAAGCGCGAGAATTCGTCGACCATGCGCCTGATGTCGTCGACCTGGCGCACGATGGTGTCGGTGCATTGGTCGAAGATCTGCTTGTCCTTGGCCTCGGTGATGTCCTTGCCGAACTTGCGGCGGATGCGCTCGGCCGAGAGCTGGATCGGTGTCAGCGGGTTCTTGATCTCGTGGGCGATGCGGCGGGCGACATCGCCCCAGGCCGAGGTGCGCTGCGCCGAGACCAGCTCGGTGATGTCGTCGAGCGTGATGATGTAGCTGTCGTGCGGCTGGTTCTTCTCGGCGCTGACTCGGACCGAGAGATTGCGCTCGGTGCCGTCGCGCGTGATCGTGATCTGGCCCTGCACCAGGCGCTGGGTGCCTTCCCGCGACGCCTTCATCATCTCGTCGAGCTCGGGCAGCACGTCGGAGAGCGGATGGCCGAGCGTCTCGGCCTCGGAATGCCCGATCAGCTTCTCGGCGGAGCGGTTGAGGATGCCGACGCTGCCCGAGGTGTCGACGCCGATGATGCCGGCGCTGGCCGAGGACAGCACCGCCTCGATGAAGCGGCGGCGGCTGTCGATGAGGTCGCTGGCATTGACGAGCTCGTCGCGCTGGCTGCGCAATTCCTGCGTCATCTTGTTGAACGTCTCACCAAGCTGGGCGAGATCGCCTTCCGATTGATGCACGGGCACCTTCACATGGAGATCGCCGGTCGACACGGTGTGAGCCGCATTCATCAGCCGCCTGATCGGTGCCACCAGCGAGTTGGCGAAGTTGAGGCCGATCAGCACGGAAGCCATCAGGATGGTCAGCGCGATCACCGCGAACATCAGCGCGAACGCGACTTGGATGCCGAGCCGGCGCGACTCGATCTGGGCATATTCGGCGACGCTGATCTCCGTCTGGTTGACCTGACTGACCACGTTCGGGTCGAGCGGACGGGCGACATACAGGAACGTATCGTTGAAGGCGCGCAGGCGGATCACGGCAGCGACGGAGCTCGCGTCCGGAAGGATCGCGATTTCCGGCTCGGTCTCTTTGACGTTGCTGAGGAATTCCGGCGCGGGCGGCGAATAGGTCAGCCGCATGCCGGTGTCGGCGGACTCCAGGATGTTGGTGCTCTTGTCGATGATCATCGCGCCCGGCAAGTTGCGGGACGCGGCGCTGGCCGTCAGAATTTCGCGGAACGACCGCCGATCCTGATCATAGAGCGGCCGCGCGTGAGCTATGTCGTTGGCCATTCCAAGAATGTCGCCCTGGATCAGCTGGGCATGGTCGTTCATGTAGGCCCGCGCGATCGTCAGCGAGTTCTGGATCACTTCCTTGGTGGGCCCCGAGAACAGCCGGTCGAGACCGCGCTCGATGGTGACGTTGGCGACGACGGCGACCAGCACCGCCGGCAGCACGGCAACGATCGAGAACAGGCTGACGATCTGGACATGAAGGCGCGCCGCCGCCCGTCCCCGCCGCCGGGCCAGGATCAGCTGCCAGAGCTCGCGGACGATGATGCCGACCAGCAGCAAAATCGTGCCGGCATTGATCAGGTAGAACGAGCGCACCACTTCCGGCGTCGGCTCGATCTTGGCCAGACCGGTCAGGACCAGGAAAGTCAGGAGCGCCGAGAGCAGCGCCAGGGCCACCGCAAATGGTGCCAGCCAGCGTCGCGCGGACCAGCGCCGGGGCTCTTCGGCTGGGGCCGTGTCAAAGGATGCGGCCGAGGTGTCTGCGCTGGTCATTCCGGCAATGGTGCTGAAAACGTGGGTCCGCTCTGGGCGGAGACTGATGTATTCCTACCACATTGTTGCTGAGACGCGACAGTGTCAAATAGCCACGCGATCTCAGCGGCTTACCGAATTCAACTTCTTCTTTTAGCCACGATTTCCCAAAACGGAAGGTCGGGATTCGAGAGCTTCTCGCTGTCGGTGCCCCGCGCCGGTAGCTGCGGTGGAACGGGGTCCGTCCGTGGTCCGCAACGGCGCCGCGGACCGGCGGCCCGCGCAGTCAATACCCCGGTGACCCCGGAGGACATCCCCGCTTCGGTGATGTCAGCTGATCGCCCCGGCGCTGCCAGCTCAATCCTGCTTGCGCCGATCGAGGCGTTTTCGCTGAGCCCTCATGCGCCTGATCTCCTCGTTCAGCTCGTCGGTCTTTGCCTCGAGCCGCTGATCCCTGGATACTCGCTGATCGGCGCCGCGCAGCTTCTCGATCGTCTTTTCGACCGAGAGTTTGTTGATTTCAGCCATGACTTTCTCCATCCGGCGATGCAGCTCAGATTTTTGTGCCGAACATGGCACTCGCCGCCTTCATCGCGGACTCGCCCATGGTCTTGGCCTGGTCGGTGAGCGTGCGCATCTGGTCCTGGAAGAAGTCGGACTGAACCTTGAGGGCTTCCTGCACGTCCTGGACCTGGATCAGCTTCTCGCCGAGATCGAACGTCGCGGAGACGTTATGCTGCATCCGGGCGCAGATCTCTTTTGCCTGGCCCGAAATCGGCAGGGGCGAAGAGCTGAGCCCCTTCTCCAGCAGATCGAAATATTCCGCATTCGCCTTGCGCAAACGTCCGAGCGTCTCTCCGAGCATCGTTCGGATTGTTTCTGCGGACGGGTTGAAGTCAGCCATGCGTCACTCCCTTGGTTATGCGGCAAGTCCGCCGAAGCAGGCGCCGAAATAGCCGGCATAGAGCGCGGGGACCTCGAGGTTCATCGAATGCCCGACGCCGGGCACGATCACGAGACGGCAATCCGGCATCGCCGCAGTCATGGCACGAAGATCGGCCGGCGCGATCCAGCCGTCCCGTTCGCCCCACAACACCAGATGCGGGTGGCGCAGCTCCGGCATGCGCCGTTCCAGCTCGCGGCTCTCTTTTTCCCGCGTCAGATTCACCGGCGTTCCAATCCAGATGCCTTCGGAGACGCTGAAGGTCTGCTCGATGATGCGATCGAACAGCGCCTGGATGTCTCCCAGACCTTGGCGAAATTGCGGGATCATGTTTGGCGCCATACTCTCCGGCACGAACAGCGAGGAAGCCGCGGTCGCCATGATCGTCCGCGTCAATTCCTTGCTCGCCATCATCGCCCGAAACAGGCCGATCTGATCGGCATTGAAGGCCATGCCGAGCGGCGTCACCGGATCGAGCGCGAACACGCGGCCAAAGCGCTGCGGCTGGGCCAGCAGCATGCGCGCGGCAATGATGCCGCCGGTCGAATGCGTGGCAAGATGGCAATAGCCGATGCCCAGCGTATCGAGCGCGGCGAGCATGTCGTCGGCATGCTGCTGCATGGAGTAATTGGAATAATCCGCCGTCGCCCTGGGACGGTCGCTGTCGCCGCAGCCGCGCCAGTCGATGCCGATGACGCGAAGACCCGATGGAAACAGCGGCGCGGCGAGCTCGATCCAGTCCTTGCTGGCGAGATTGCCGTGGATGAAGACGACGGTGACGTCGCCCTGCCCCCACTCCCGCCAGCCAAGCTGGACTGCACCCGCCTGCACCCGCGGCATCAGATCATCCTATTTGTTCAACCCTGCCGTCGGCGCCGCGCCAGGCGGGGTCGGCGCCACGGGGATGGCCGAGGCGACGGCGCCCTTGATCATGCGGTCGGTGCCGAGTGGCGATGACGTATCCACTCGTCCCCTGGTCACGAAGTCGACGACATCGGCCGAATACTCCACCGGATTGTCGGTGTGGATGAAGTGTCCGGTCTCCGGGTAGATCTTGAGCATCGGCCGGTTTCCGACATTGGTCATGCGCGTCATGAAGGGCGTGATGACGTCGCGTCCGAGATCGGTCAGCCCGTTGAAAGCGGGCGTCGGGATGAACGGCTCCTTGTCGCCGAACGCCAGGAAAATCGGCGCCTTGATCTGCGTGACCCGCTCGTAAAGGTTCTTCGGATCATCCTGCTGGAGCTCTGATCCGATCGTGTAGATATCGAAGATGAAGACGTTGCACCATTGCTCGAGCTCTTTCGGATTGCCCTTGGTGAGCCCGACGCGCTGTTCGGTGTGGAAGCGGGCATATTCGCTGTCGCTGAAGAAGTAGCCACTCTTCGCCGCCGACACCACGCCGGTGTCGGGATCACGCTTCTTGAAGTAGAAGAAGTCGCGAATGCCCTGCTCGTCACGGGCCTTCTCCGCGGCCAGAATTCCGGTCTGGTCCCAGATCTGCTTCCATTTGTCGAAATCGCGGCCGAGACCAGCCTGGAACAAAGGTGCCTTCTTGTCCTTCGCGATCGTGATGTCGCGCGGATATTCCTCGAGGCCCGACGGCGCTTCCAGCGCCAGGCCCTGCACCGCGTCCGGCCAGGTCAGCGCATAGCCCACGACGAACTGGCCCCCGAGCGAGTGGCCGAGATAATAGGCCTTCTTGACGCCGAGCTGGTTGACGACCAGATCGTAGATGGTCTCGCGCATATCCTGCATGGTGCGCGCCGGGCTCTTGTCGAGATTGCCCGGCCCCGACATGCCGTAGCCCGGCAAGTCAGGCACGATCACGCGCAGGCCGCTTCGCAGCGCGTATTGCATGATGTTGCCGTAGTGCCCGCCGAAGGCGCCCTTGCCATGGATGATGACGAGGACCTTCGGGTCCTTGTCGGTGCCGGCATACTCATCCATGTAGCCGATCTGCCAGGTATTGCCGATCTTGTCCTTGGCGTTGGCGTATTTGACCGGATAGGGATAGGTGACGAAGTCCTTCCAGAAGGATTTGCCCGGATCGATCTTCTCGGCGACTCCAGGAACACGATAATTCTTGTCGACGAACAGCTGGGCACGATCGAGCGCCGCCACGTCGTCCATGAAGGCGACGAATTTCGGATCGTTCTTGCGCTGGTTGATGATCGGAAATACGCCGTAATGGGCGACCGGACTTTCCTGCGCGATCAGGTCCGCGCCCGGCACGCGATCGACCGCCTTCTGAGCCAGCTTGAAATTCAGCCAGAGGTCATTGGTGATGTGCATCACCAGCGTGCGCGCCTGAATACGGCCGAGATACGGATTGATGTTGTGGGTCTCGCCGACCCGGTTGCGCAAGACGAGATCGACGGCGTCATAGAGCTTGGCACGATTGGTGACGTTCAGGCCCGCCTTCTCGTTCGGCGGATCCCAGTAGAAGATTTCAGGCTGTACCGCGGCCCAGTTCTGGGTCGTGCGATAGGCAAAATCGTAACCCGTCATGCCGAGGATCGACCAGCCGAAAGCGACGCCCGGCACCGGATGTTTCTCCTTGGGCAGGTTGTAATAGTCGCCCTTGGTCGCCTGCCAGACCGGATCGCCCTGGATCGCGGCAGTCATCATCTGGAAGGTCCAGTTGCCGACGGGGTCGTCGCCATCGGACTGCGTGGTGCCGCCGATCGGCATGATCGCGCTGACATATTCCGGATGCATCACGCCCCAGACATAGGTCTGCGTGCCGCCCATGGAGACACCGGTCACGAGCGCAACGCGCGCGACCTTCAGCTCGTCGCGGAGCAGGCGATAGTTTGCCTGCACCATGTCGTAGTAGCTGTATTGCGGAAACTTGATGCCGAGACCCTCGGACGGCTTGCTGGCGCCCCAGGTGCCGAGCGGATCGACCATAATGACGTAATAGCGATCGGTGTCGATCGGCCGGCCCGGTCCGATGATCGGGACGCCGCCCGAGAGTGGCGCCCCTTTGACCCACTGCTCATACATGTCGGTGGAGTCGCCGGAATAGTAGGAATTGACGACGACGGCATTGGTAATTTCGCCCTGCGCATTGCGCCGCGCGTTGCCGATCGCGATGTAGCTGGTGTGCAGCTTGCCCGCACCGAGCGATTCCAGCGTGACGCCGCCCTCGCCGCCGAGCTCAAATTTCGAGGGATCGGACAGATCATACTTGCCGCCAATCTTGAAGTTGGCGATCTCGTAGGTCTTTTTCAAACCATCATGTTGCACTTGCGACGAACGCCGCGTGAAAGGTTGTGCAACTGCGAGCGATGTGCCGACGAGCAGCAGGATGAGGCCGACGAGGCTGCGCCTTACGAATCCAGTCCCGATCATGATGGAGCCTCCCTTGCATTTTGACGGGACGCTAGACAGCTCGATCGGGCGAGCTTTGATCTAACTCAATGGAATGCGGCCCGTCGGATGAAGGATCGCGCAGTCGAAAACTGCTGGCGAACGCAATGCCCTTCCTCAGTCATGGCTCGTACCGGATCCGCTATGAGATTGATGGACCGGCAGACGCCCCCGCCTATGTGCTGGTGAATGGGCTTACGCAATATGCCGAGCTGTGGGCGGCCTACCGTGATGCGCTGCTGGCCCGGCATTTTCGCGTCGCCACATTCGACCTGCTCGGCCAGGGCGTCTCGGACAAGCCGGCGCTATTCATCAATCAGGACGATCATGTCGCCGTGCTCCACCGACTGATCGGCACGCTCGGCGACGGACCCGTGTTCCTCAGCGGTATCAGCTTCGGCGGTCTGATTGCGCTGCGCTATGCCATCGAACACGGCAAGCGTCTCTCCGGGCTGGTGCCGATGAGCTGTTTTGCCGAGCTGTCGCCGCAGCTGCTTTTGATCGGCAACGCGCTGCGTACCGGTCTCATCCTCGGCGGCACCAGCTACCTGCAGGACCTGCTGTTGCCAATGAACCTGTCTGACCGGTGGCTGAAGCCGCTGCTGGACAAGCTCGACGGCGTCAAGCGACAGGGTTGGCTCGTCAACGACGTCTATGCCCTGCAAAACCTGATGGAGTCCTTTCTGGACTTCCATCCGATCACCTCGCAGCTCTCGTCCATCGCCGTCCCGACTATGATCCTGAATGGCGAATTCGACTTCCTGACTCCCCGCTGCCTGCACGAGACGCTCCGCGTCGAAATCCCCGACAGTGCGCTGGTGATCATTCCGGAGGCCTATCACGCCTTCACCCTCGAGAAGGGGGCGCTCACCGCAGACCTGCTCGCGCGCTTTGCCGAGGACGTGCTGGCCGGGCGCTGGCAGGGCAACAAGGCCGTCTTGATCGCGGCCGGCGAGCCCGGCGGCGAGCTCTCGCCGTTTCCGGCCGGCTACGACCACCTGCGCGCGATTCCCGTGCAGAGGCCCTCGCCATGAGCGGCTTCCTCGGCCCGCTCGATGCTGACGGTCGGGTGCCGCCGCAGCAGCAGACGCGCGTGGCTGCCTTCCTGATCTCGGCGCATGGAGCGCTCGCGCGGCAGTTTGCTCTGGCGCTGCCGTTGCGGATCGAGGCTGCCTGGCAGACCGAATTGAACGCGCAGTTCTATCGCGAGTCCGAGATCGTCTCGTTGCTGCAGCGCGCGACCATTTGGGTGCCGGATATCGCCCTGGGCTACATGGCCGCTTCGTGGGAGGCGGCCTGGCTTCCTCCACCAACCGGATTGACTGGGGATCGCAGCCTTGCGCCATCAGTCAATCTCGCCACGCTTGCGCACGCCGTTCACGCCGCCATTCGCCCGGCAGCGCTGCTGCCGACCGAGGCCAGTCCGGCCGATCCCTTCGTCCTGGCGCTGCGGCGCATCGAGTTCGAGAGCGGTCGTTTGCTCCAGGCGCAAATCCTGTTCCTGAAAGGGCCTGAGCTCTTGCCCTTCCGCGATGCCGTCAGCGCGGCGCTGGAGCAGCGGCACAATGAGGTGCGCAGGCTCTGGCGCGAGATGCTGGCAAGCATCGGCATCGACCCACGCGAATGATCGGAAGCCTTGACGCAGATCAACGATGGCAATCTGTCGTCCCGGAACATCAGTCCATCACCATGTCCGCTTCCGCCGATCGGAGTTCCATCGATGAAGGCCGTTTCCATCGAAGAAGCAGTTGCGATGATCCCCGCCGGTGCAAGCCTCATGGTCGGAGGATTCATGGGCGTTGGAACGCCGGAACGCCTGCTCGACGAACTCGTGCGGCAGAAGAAGACCGGGCTGACCCTGATTTGCAATGATGCGGCCACCCCGGGAAAGGGTGTCGGCAAGCTGTTCGATGCGGCGCTGGTCGCTCGCTTGACCGCCACCCATATCGGCCTCAATCCCAAGGCGCAGCAACAGATGCTGGCGAACCAGATTGCCGTCGATCTCGTCCCGCAGGGTACCTTCGTCGAGCGCATTCGCGCAGGCGGATGCGGTCTCGGCGGGGTTCTGACCCCCACGGGGGTCGGCACGTTGGTTGCTGAAGGCAAGCGTGAGATCGAGGTCCACGGTAAGCCATTCCTGCTGGAGACCGCGCTGCGAGCGCAGTTCGCGCTGGTGCATGCATTCCTCGCCGACTATCTCGGCAACCTCGCCTACGCGCTGACGTCGCGCAATTTCAATCCCGTCATGGCGATGGCTGCCGACACGGTCATCGTCACCGCGGAGAACATCGTGCCCGTCGGCGTCATCGCACCCGATCACGTCGTGACCCCGGCACCGCTCGTCGACTACCTCATCACCAACGGGTGACACATGGACCCGCAGATCATCATCGCCCGGCGCGTCGCCAAGGAGCTGAGAAGCGGCAATCTCGTCAATCTCGGCATCGGAATCCCGACCCTGGTCGCAAACTACGTCCCATCCGATCTCAAAGTCTTCTTCCAATCAGAGAACGGGTTGATCGGCACCGGCCCAATTCCGGAGCAAGGCATGGAGCACCCGACGCTCACCGATGCCGGCGGCCGTCCGATCAGTGCGCTGCCGGGCGCGGCCACCTTCGACAGCGCGATGTCGTTCGGGCTGATCCGCGGCGGCCATGTCGACGTGACCGTGCTCGGAGGCCTCCAGGTAGATAGCTCCGGCCATCTCGCCAACTGGATGATCCCGGGCAAGATGGTGCCCGGCATGGGCGGCGCGATGGATCTCGTGACGGGTGCCAAGCGCGTCGTCGTCGCCATGCAGCATGCGGCCAAGGGCAAGTCCAAGATCGTCGCCAAATGCACGCTGCCGCTGACCTCGGCGCGGCCCGTGGATCTGGTCGTCACCGACATGGCGGTGATCGGCTTTCCCGGCGGCAAGGCCACTCTGCTGGAAACCGCGCCCGGCGTCACCGTCGGTGAGGTCCTGGCGGTGACCGAAGCCGAGCTGGCGATCCCTGAAACCGTGCCGGAGATGAAGATCTGACGAGGCCAGGCCATGCGGATATTCAGCGATTTCGACGACATCAAATCCGCCATCGGGACCGAGATCGGTGTCAGCGACTGGGTCGAGGTGTCGCAGGATCGCATCAACCAGTTCGCGGCGGCGACCTGCGACGAGCAGTGGATCCATGTCGATCAGGAACGCGCGGCTAAGGAAATGCCTGGCGGCAAGACCATCGCCCACGGCCTGCTCTCGCTGGCGCTCGCGCCCCTCTTCATCCGCTCCGTGATCGGCCTGAAAGGCTTGCGCAACACGCTGAATTACGGCGCCGATCGCATCCGTTATCTGGCACCGGTTCCGGCCGGCTCAAAGCTGCGCGGCCGCGTCACCGTTGCGGAAGCCGAGGACGTGCCGCCGGACGGCCTGCGCGTCAACTATCACCTCGTCATTGAGATCGAGGGCGGCAAGAGGCCCGCCTGCGTCGCTGAGCTCATCGCCTTGCATTATCGTTGAGCGCGTTCAATCGATGATGTGATAGCCACCATCGATATAGAGCACCCCGCCGGTGATCAGCTTGGCGCCGTCGAGCGCGAGGAAAGCGGTGGCATTGCCGACATCGTCGATGCTGACGAGGCTGCGCGATGGCGCCTTTGACTGCGCCTTGTCCATCAGCTCGTCGAATTCAGGAATGCCGGAGGCAGCACGGGTCGCCAGCGGTCCCGGCGAGATTGCGTGGACGCGGATGCCCTTCGGACCCAGCTCGGCCGCGATGTAGCGGACGGAGGCTTCGAGCGCGGCTTTGGCGACGCCCATCACGTTGTAATTCTCCACCACCATCTGGCTGCCGTAATAGGTCATGGTGAACAGCGTGCCGCCGTTCTTCATCAAGGGTTCGGCGAGATGGGCCATCCGCATGAACGACCAGCACGAGACGTCCATGGTCTTGAGGAAGCCGTCGCGACCGACGTCGACGACGCGGCCATGCAGCGCCTCCTTGGGCGAGAAGGCGATGGAATGGAGCAGGAAATCGAGCTGGCCCCACTCGGTCGCGATGCGCTCGAATACCGCCTCGGTCTGGCCCTCGACCATCACGTCCATCGGCATGAAGATCGGCGCCTCCAGCGCCTGGGCCAGCGGCTCGACATGCTTCTTGGCGCGGTCGTTCAAATAAGTCACGGCGAGATCCGCACCGAGCGCGCGGAACGCTCGCGCGCATCCCCAGGCGATCGACTGGTCGTTGGCGATGCCGACGATCAGCCCCTTCTTCCCCTTGAGCGCCACCTTGCTGTCCGGAAATACGGGGATCATGACACCCTCTCAGATCTTGTGTTGTGCGATTGGCCGTTCATCAGCAGCGACAGCGTGTGCTGGGCGATCATCAGCTCCTCGTCGGTCGGAACGACATAGACGGGAATGCGGCTGTCGGCATGGGAGATGAGGCGCGCATGGCGGGCATTCTCGCCTGCATCGAGCACCGCGCCGAGCCATTCGAGCCTGGCAGCAACGCGCGCGCGGATCGATGCGGAGTTCTCGCCGATACCGGCGGTGAACACGAAGGCATCAAGCCCTTGCAGCGCCGCAGCAAGCATTCCGGTGTTGAGGGCGATGCGGTAGACGAAATAGTCGATCGCGAGCCTTGCTTGCGGATCGTTGCTGGCCTCCAGCTCGCGCATGTCGTTGCTGATGCCGGAAAGGCCCTTCAGGCCACATTCGCGGTAGAGGAAGTCCTGCACTTTCGCTGGCGGCATGCCCTTCTCGGAGATCAGATAAATCAGCACGCCGGGATCGATCTGTCCGGGTCGCGTTCCCATCGGCAGGCCGTCCAGCGCCGTGAAGCCCATGGTGCTCTCGACGCTGCGGCCCTCCTTGAGCGCGCACATCGAGGCGCCGCTGCCGAGATGGGCGACGATCACGCGCTGCTTGGCGATCGCGGGCGCGACATTCGGCAGCGTTCGGGCGATGTACTCGTAGGACAGGCCGTGGAATCCGTAGCGCCTGACGCCCTCGGCGTGAAGCTGATGCGGAATGGCATAGTGATCTGCGACGGCATCATGGTTGCGGTGAAAGGCGGTGTCGAAGCATGCCACCTGCGGCAGCTCCGGAAAATTCGCCAGCAATGAGCGGATCGGTGCGAGATTGTGCGGCTGGTGCAGCGGCGCCAGAGAAACAAATCGTTCGAGACGGGACACGACGCCATGGTCGATCAGGACCGGCTTTGAATAGTCCGGGCCGCCATGCACGACGCGGTGACCGACCGCGATGGGCGTGACCTGGAGCTCGTTGCGCAGCCAGTCTCCGGCAACGGCCATTGCCGAGGGAACGTCGGGCACGGCCTCGATCGGATAGGCGCGATCGGCCAGGGACTGCCCGCCGGCGTCGCCGGCGCGCAGGCGTGGCCGGCTGCCGATGCCGTCCATCTGCCCCTTGATCTGCCGGCGCAGCCTGGCCTCGCCTTCGATCGAGTAGACCTGAAACTTGACGCTTGAGGAGCCGGCATTGACGACGAGGATGGTGTCCATGGCGGTCACGCGGCGACTGTCGGCGCGTGCTGGCGCCGGGCTGATGCGTAAAGCGCTGCGACCGCGCAGGACGCCATGCGCGCGCGCGGCGAGTCCGCGCGCGAGGTCAGTACGACCGGCACCCGTGCGCCCAGCACGATGCCGGCGCCATCGGCCTTGGCGAAATAAGCGAGGTTCTTGGCCAGCATGTTGCCGGCTTCGAGGTCCGGAACCATCAGGATCTGGGCTCGTCCCGCGACCTCGGAGACGATGCCCTTGATCCGCGCGGCCTCCGGGTCGATGGCGTTGTCGAATGCCAGCGGGCCGTCGAGCATGCCGTCGGTGATCTGGCCACGATCGGCCATCTTGCAGAGCGCCGCGGCCTCGATCGTGGACGGGATCTTCGAGGTGACCGTTTCGACTGCCGACAGGATTGCAACCCGCGGCGTCTTGCCGAAGCCGGCCTGGTTGTAGAGATCGATCGCGTTCTGGATGATGTCGCGCTTGGCATCGAGATCGGGGAAGATGTTGATCGCGGCATCGGTCACGAAAATCGTCTCGGCGTAGGCAGGCACGTCCATGACGAAGACATGGCTGATGCGCCTGTCGGTGCGCAGGCCGCCCGTCTTCGCCGTGACGGCGCGCATCAGTTCGTCCGTATGCAGGCTGCCCTTCATCAGCAGCTCGCCCCTGGCGGCATGGATCAGCTCGACACCCTTGGCCGCCGCATCCTCGCTGTGCGCGGCGTCGACGATCTCGAATCCGGACACGTCGAGGTCGAATTTTGCGGCCGTGTCCCTGATCTTCTTTTCGGGCCCGACCAGGATCGGCCGGATGATGCCCGCGCTGGCGCTGTCGACGGCACCGCGGAGCGAGGTCTCGTCGCAGGGGTGCACGACGATGGTCGGTGTCGCCGGCACCGCCTGCGCCGCCGCGATCAGCCGGTCGTACTTGCTGCCGGTCTTGTGCATCGTATTGGCCGACATCATGTCGCTCCCGTTTCCGCCAATCCGCGCTACGACGCCCGGGCCTGCGAGTCGAAAGGGGCGACGTTCGACATTGTCTCGCCCTCCCCGTCGAGGCCAAACAGCCCGGCAACACGGCTCAAGCGATTGGCGCGCTCGCCCGTGATCTCCTCGCTCGCCGACAACACCTCGCGCATCGCCGCGAAGGCCGCGCGCCGCTGGTTCATATCGGCGGGCAACAGGCTTGGGATGGCCGCCAACGCGCCCTCCCGGTCCAGCAGCAGCATGAAGAACTGCTCGCGCACCAGCATCTTGAATTCGGACAGCGTCATCCGGGGGCCGGCATGGTCGCGCCTGACCTGACGGAGCGCCTCGATGCTGCGCTCGTCCACCATGCCGCGCGCGGAGCCGACATAGAGCAGCGCGCGGATGGAGGCTTCACGGAGACCACCCTCGCCGATCTTCGCCTTCAATTCCGCAATGCGCTTTTCGAGCATGGCGCGATGCTCGTCCGACATCTCGCGGCGGCGCGACGGCACGGAATTGGGATCGATGCCGACCGCGGCCTGCAGCGCAGGTGAGCCATAGACGTTGAGGAAGATGGTCTCGCTGAGCGCCTCCTGGGTGTCGCGCCAGCTATCGAGCGCGTGCACGATCTGCTTCGAGATCTGCTCCTGGAAGGCCAGGAACGGATTGTCCTTCGACACCGGCCGGCGCTTCTCCTCGACACGATCGGCGGCCGCTTTCACCGTGGACATCCAGGGATTCTGGCTGCTGAACGCCTCGTACTGCATCCGCAACGGATGCATGTTGCGCGCCCAATCCGCCACCTGCGGCGTCACCATCTTCTTGACCCAGGGCTGCACGAATTTCTGATAGGCCGCCAGATTGAGCTCGGAGATGCGCTTGGCGGCCGCGAACCGCCGCTCGTCCTCGGGGGAATTGCCGCCCATCGCCCTGATGTCGTCGAGCGTTCGTGCCTCGCAGCGCATCACCCATTGCCCGGCCGCAAGATCGGCATTGAGCGTCTCGTCGCCCCTCGCCTCGAACGTCGCCTCGTAAAGCCCGGGGGGCAGCACGTCGATCAGGTCGATATTGCTGGAGAACTCGGCGTGCTCCTTCTTGGCGACGCCGCCGGACACGAAGATGCCGAGATGGCCGATGCTGTCGTGAACGGTGTAGACGATGGTCTGGCCATAGGCCCTGATCTCGTCGACATCGGCATAACAGTCGAGAATCCAGTCCAGCGCCTGCTGCGGCGGGGTGACATTGTCGCCCTTGGAGCAGAACACCACGATCGGCGAACGGATGTTGCGCAGATCGACCTTCTGGCCATCGGACATCTCGATGCGGCCGGCCGCGAGATTGTTGCCGATGAAGAGCTCGTCGACGATGAACTGGATCTCTTCCGCATTGAGGTTGACGTGGCCCCCCCACCAGCGCTCGAAATCGAGATAGCGCTCGGCCTCGGTGTCGACCTTGGAATAGACGTTGTATTGCTTGGTCCAGAGCGTGTTCGAGGGGTTCTGGTTCTCGAAATTCTGCACCAGCCAGGCGCCGTCGAACTTGCCGGCGCCGAGATCGCTGGCGAGCGCGGTGAGCCAGCTTCCGCCCAACAGGCCACCCGAATAGCGCATCGGATATTTGCCGTGGACGCCTGCCCAATACGCGAGCGGCGCGCCGGCAATGATCAGCGGACCGAACAGTTCCGGCCGCAGCGATGCCAGGATCATGACCGCCCAGCCGGCCTGACAATTGCCGATGACGCATGGCTTGCCGTCGGCCTCGGGGTGACGGTTGATGACAGTTTCAAGAAACTTCGCTTCCGCCCGCGCGATGCGCTCGATCGTCTGGCCCGGCATGGGTTCGGGCAGGAACCCGATGAAATAACAGGGATGCCCGGCCTTCATCGCGACGCCGATCTCGCTGTCCGCCTTGAAGCCGCCGATGCCGGGGCCATGGCCTGCGCGCGGATCGACCACGACGAATGGTCGCCGGGTCATGTCGATCGTGACGTCCTTGGGCGGGATGATGCGCACCAGCGCGTAATTGACGGGCTCATCCAGCGTGCGACCGTCGGTGATTAATTCGGCAGCATATTGCAGCACATGCGGTGCGGTCTGCGCGACATGCTCGCGATATTGGTCGCCGCGCTGGCGCATGATGTCCAGGAACAGCACGCTGCGCTGGCCGGCATCGACCAGATATTCCACGGCCGAGGCGACCAGCCCTGACATGGGACCATCAGGCAGCTTCAAATGTTCCATTGCCATGTTCGACCTCGTCGTGGGTGCGAGGTCATTCAAGGCGAGCCGCCACGGCTCACGTTGACATAGGTCAACGGTGGGCGACTTGCGCGCGCCGCCGCTACGCGGAACCCTGTGAAGAAGAGGCAAGAAGACCGAGGTCGACGGCGGGAACGGATTGCAGCCTTTCCGGCTTAACCGGAATGGACAGATTCTTCCTCGCAACGATGGTTTCGGCGGTGTTGCTGCTGATCGTGGCCTCTGACCTCCTGGTCAACGGGCCAAGCAGGCAGGACCCGACCGTGGAGATGGCCAATATCCAGCCAGTCGCAGCGCGCCTGCTCAGATAGGCGCGAGGTGGCGTGCTGCGACGGCATGACGACAATTCGAATGTTCTAGCGGAACATATCAGCCCTATCAGGACTTCTGTCCTCCGCGCCTGCCACGAACAGCCAGCGCGATCCGGACAGGCTCAGCTCCGCTGTGGTAGGGGAGCTGAGCCACTCCTGCGCATATGCGCTCGGCGTTTGTCGCTGGGACTAGCCCCCGCTCCTGTACACCTGGATATCGAGATCCCGGATCTTCTTCCGCAGCGTGTTGCGGTTGAGGCCGAGCAGATCGGCGGCGCGGATCTGGTTGCCGCGGGTCGCGGCGAGCGCGGCCGTGAGCAGCGGTACCTCGATCTCCTTGAGGATGCGGTGATAGAGGCCGGGCGGCGGCACGCCGTTCGGGAAGCCCTGGAAGTGCGATGAGAGATAGGCTTCCACCGCGCCGCCAAGATTGTCGACACCTTGCTGGACCGCGGCCCCCGGACTGACCGAAGGCGGCGCCAGCTCGCCGTCGATGACGGAGGCGGTGATCACGTCCTGCGGGTAGAGCGCGGCGAGGCGACGGGCGAGGTTCTCCAGCTCGCGCACGTTACCGGGCCAGCGGTGCTGCTTCATCCGCTCCAGCGCCAGCGCATCGAGCTTCTTCGGCGGCAAGCCGTCCTTCTCGGCCAGCGCGAAGAAGTGACGCACGAGATCCGGAAGATCCTCGATGCGCTCGCGCAAGGGCGGCAGCCGCAGCGGCACGACGTTGAGGCGGAAGAACAGGTCCTCGCGGAACAGGCCCTGCTGGATCAAGACGCGCAGATCCTTGTTGGAGGCCGCAACGATGCGCACGTCGGTCTTGATCGGGGTGCGGCCGCCCACCGTGGTGTATTCGCCCTGCTGCAGCACGCGCAGCAGGCGGGTCTGTGCCTCCATCGGCATGTCGCCGATCTCGTCGAGGAACAGCGTGCCGCCTTCGGCCTGCTCGAAGCGGCCGGACGCACGCGTGTTGGCACCGGTGAAGGCGCCGCGCTCATGGCCGAACAGCTCGGATTCGATGAGGTCGCGCGGGATCGCCGCCATGTTGACCGCGACGAACGGGCCGTTGCGGCGCTTGCCGTAATCGTGCAATGCGCGCGCCACCAGCTCCTTGCCGGTGCCGGACTCGCCCGTGATCATCACGGTGAGGTCGGTCTGCATCAGACGCGCGAGCACGCGGTAGATTTCCTGCATCGCCGGCGAGCGGCCGACCAGCGGGATCGCCTCCATCTCTGCGTCATCGTCCGGCGACGAGACGCGTTCCTTCGGCTCGGCCAGCGCGCGGCCGACGATCGCGATCAGCTCCTTCAGGTCGAAGGGCTTTGGCAGATATTCATAGGCACCGCGCTCGGAGGCACGGATCGCCGTCATGAAGGTGTTTTGCGCGCTCATGACGATGACCGGCAAATTCGGCCGCATCTTCTTGATCCGCGGCAACAGGTCGAAGGCGTTTTCGTCCGGCATCACCACGTCGGTGATGACGAGATCGCCCTCCCCCTGGCTGACCCAGCGCCATAGCGTCGCGGCGTTGCCGGTCAGCCTGACTTCATACCCGGCCCGGGAAAGTGCCTGGTTGAGAACCGTGCGGATGGCGGTGTCGTCATCAGCGACGAGAATGCTACCTGCGGGCATTGTTAATCCTCATTTTGCCCCCTGTGATGCAGACGACGACTTCCCGGCAGAGCCGTCGCGACTGCTGTGATCTGTGTGTTTGACCGATGTCGAGTACATCGGCATCAGCACGCGGAAGGTGGTCTTGCGCGGCTGAGACTCGCATTCGATGATGCCGCCGTGATCGCCGACGATCTTGGCGACCAGAGCAAGACCGAGGCCAGAGCCGGTCTGCTTGGTGGTCACGAACGGGTCGAACAAATTGGGCAGAAGATCGTCCGGCACGCCTGGTCCATTGTCCCGCACGCAGAATTCGAGCGGCAGGGATACCCGGGATTTTTGACCGGGAACTGACAGGCGCACGCCGGGGCGGAACGCGGTGGTAAGCTGAATCTCGGCGTCGGGGACGTCGATCAAGGCTTCCGCGGCATTCTTCACCAGATTGAGGAACACCTGAATCAGCTGGTCCTGGTTGGCCAGCACCGGGGGGAGCGAAGGATCATAGTCCTCGATGAGGCGGATGTTGCGGGCAAAGCCCGACTGCGCCAGCCGCTTCACGTGATCGAGCACGGAGTGGATGTTGACGGGACCGCGCACCACGGGGCGCTCGTCGCCGAACACTTCCATGCGATCGACCAGCGTGACAATGCGGTCGGCCTCGTCGCAGATCAGGCGGGTCAACATGCGGTCTTCGGAGGATGCCTGCTGCTCCAGGAGCTGCGCCGCGCCGCGGATGCCGGAGAGCGGATTCTTGATTTCATGCGCGAGCATCGCTGCTAGCGCTATCACCGAGCGCGCAGCGCTGCGGTGGGTGAGCTGGCGGTCCATCTTGTCGGCGATGGAGCGCTCCTGGAGCATCACGACGATATGGCCGGGCCGCTCGGTGAGCGGGGCGACATGCAGATCGACCTGGCGATCGCCGCCCATGCGCGGCGTGCCCAGATCGACCTTGTATTCGTTGACCGGCGAGTTCGACGACCGCACCTGGTCGATCAGCGCCAGCAAGGGGCTGCCGAACGGCACCAGCTCTTTCAGCGACTGCCGCTTCAGGAACTGCGTCGAGATATCGAAGAAGGCTTCGGTCGCAATATTGGCGGCGACGATCTTGCCGTCCGGCCCGATCAACAGCACGGGATTGGGCAAGGCATCGAGGATCGCCTCGCTGTCGGCGGGTTTGCGATGGTCCGCGGCTGAGCTCATGCAGCAGCGCTCCATGCAAAATCGTCGAAGGCATCCTGTAGCGATCGGTGGACCAGGCCCGGATCCTCGGAGGTCAAGATCTTCTGGCGCCAGGCCTTCAGCGTCGGGGCTGGCGCACCGCTGGCGTCGGCCGCGACATCGAGCGCCCAGCCAAGATGTTTGCGCGCATGCTTGAGCCCGACCCGCAGGCCATAGAGTGCGCAGACGCCCTCATAAAGCGTGCGGACATAGTGCAGCTGCGTCGCGAGCGAGGGCGTGGCTTCAGCCGCCCCACCCTTCAGCCGTCGCCCGATTTCGCCGGGCAGCCAGGGCTGGCCGTTGGCGCCGCGACCGATCATCACGGCATCGGCGCCGGAGGCCTCGAGCGCCGCGAGGGCCTTGTCGTAAGAGGTGATGTCGCCATTGACGACGAGCGGAATCGAGATGGCCTCGCGCACGGCGCGGATCGCATCCCAATCGGCCTCGCCCTTGTAGAACTGGCAACGGGTGCGGCCGTGAACGGTGACGAGCCTGACGCCGGCGGCCTCCGCGCGCCGCGCTAGCTCCGGCGCGTTGCGGGTGCGATCGTCCCAGCCGAGCCGCATCTTCAGCGTCACCGGCACTTTCACCGCTGATATCGTCGCCTCGATCAGGCCGACGGCGTGATCGAGATCGCGCATCAGGGCCGAGCCTGATTGGCCGCCGGTGACGTGACGGGCCGGACAGCCCATGTTGATATCGATGATGTCGGCGCCCTCGGCCTCGGCAATCCGGGCGCCCTCCGCCATCCAATGCGCCTCGCAGCCGGCGAGCTGGACCACATGGGGCCCAACCCCGGTCGCTTCGCAGCGCAACCGCGACATCCGGTGACCATTGGCGAGCTCGTCACTGGCCGTCATTTCGGAGACGACCAGGCCGGCCCCCAGCTCAGCGGCCAGACGGCGGACGGGTGAGTCCGTCACTCCCGACATCGGTGCCAGGAAGACCGGACTGGCGATTTCAATATCGCCTATTTTCAACGGCTTAGAGCCTGATACTGCCGAGCCGGTCACGGGGGTCTCGTTGCCTGGGCAGCGCCTCATCGCGCCTGCCATGATCTATCTTGCGCACAATTCTTGTGCAGTCAAGCGCCATGCCTACAGTTTAGACAGTTCTGCAGATCTTTCAAGTGCAGTGCAGCAAAATGCTGAATCCCACAATCCCGGGAAACCCCCTTTTTTTGCGGGCCTGCCGTGCTAGAGGCATGCCGGCAATCACCTCACTCCGACTCTTCCCTTAGCAGTTGAATATTTGAGTCCTATGGCGAAATCACAGCGCACCGCAGTCGTTCTCGTCGCGGCCGGACGTGGCCTGCGCGCAGGCGCCGGTGGCCCCAAGCAATATCAAGAGATCGGCGGCGTGCCCGTGATCTACCGCGCCATGGAGGCGTTCAGCACCCATCCCGAAGTATCAGCCGTGCAGCCGGTGGTGAACCCTGATGACAGCGCCATGTTCACGGCGGCGGTCGCAGGCCTCAAGCACGAGGCACCGGCCAATGGCGGCGCGACGCGCCAGGCTTCGGTGCTGGCGGGTCTCGAAGCGCTGGCGCAGCACCAGCCCGACATCGTCCTGATTCATGACGCCGCGCGTCCGTTCGTCTCGGCGGGCGTGATCTCGCGCGCGATCGAGGCGGCCAGCCGCACCGGCGCGGCCATCCCCGTCGTCCCCGTCACCGATACCATCAAGGTCACGAGCGCTGACGGCGATGTCGAGGACACGCCGGACCGCGCGCGTTTGCGAGTAGCCCAGACGCCGCAATCCTTTCGTTTCGATGTCATCCTCGAGGCGCATCGTCGCGCGGCCAAGGACGGACGATCTGATTTCACCGATGATGCCGCGATCGCCGAATGGGCGGGATTGACGGTTGCGACCTTTGAAGGCGATGTTGCCAATATGAAGCTGACCACACCCGAGGATTTCGTGCGCGAGGAAGCGCGCCTGGCCAGCCTGCTCGGTGATATCAGGACCGGCACCGGCTACGACGTGCACGCCTTCGGCGAAGGCGACCATGTCATGCTCTGCGGCGTGCGCGTGCCGCACACGAAAGGCTTTCTGGCTCATTCCGACGGTGACGTCGGCCTGCATGCCCTGGTCGATGCGATTCTCGGCGCGCTCGCCGACGGCGACATTGGTTCGCACTTCCCGCCGAGCGATGCGAAGTGGAAGGGCGCCTCCTCCGACCAGTTCCTGAAATACGCCATCGAGCGCGTCACCGCGCGCGGCGGCCGTATCGCCAATCTCGAGGTCACCATGATCTGCGAGCGACCGAAGATCGGCCCGCTGCGTGACGTCATGCGCGCGCGCATCGCCGAGATCTCAGGCGTCGACATCTCCCGCGTCGCGGTGAAGGCAACCACCAGCGAGCGGCTCGGCTTCACCGGCCGCGAGGAAGGCATCGCGGCCACCGCGAGCGCCACCGTCCGCCTGCCCTGGAGCGCGTAGGATCATGGGAGGCAGCGACGCACGCGCCCTCTCCCGCTCGCTGCTCGATTTGTGCCGGATGCGCAAGCTGACGATCGCGACCGCCGAGTCCTGTACCGGCGGCCTCGTCGCCGGCGCACTCACCGACATCCCCGGCTCGTCCGACGTCATTGACCGCGGCTTCGTCACCTATTCCAACGACGCCAAGCGCGCGATGCTGGGCGTCGAGGCCAGCACGCTTGCCAATTTCGGCGCGGTCAGCAAGGAGACCGCGACCGCAATGGCAGTCGGTGCGCTTGAACGGGCGGACGTCGATCTTGCCGTTGCGATCACCGGCATCGCGGGTCCCGGCGGCGCCACGCCGGGCAAGCCGGTCGGCCTCGTGCATTTCGCCGCTGCCGCGCGCGACGGCCGCATCATCCATCGCGAGCAGCGCTTCGGCGCGATCGGCCGCACCGCGGTGCGCCAGCGTTCGGTGGTCGAAGCGCTGCGCATGCTGATGGAGCTCGCCCGTGGCCCGCAAGTCGCGGCCAAGCCGCAACGCGCCGCCGCGAGCCGCCTGCGTCCCCGCGTGACGCGCACGCCGCGCCGGCATGCGGCAAAGCGCAGGCCGCCACGATCACCGAGGGGATAGCAAGTCCCGCAGACCGGATGAAGCGCAGCGCAATCCGGGACTTTTATGTTCGCGGAGGGAATCCCGGATTGCGCTGCGCTCCATCCGGGCTACAAGCAAACTACGACGACGCCAGCTTCGGCCGGCCATAGATCGCATCCGCCCTTTTTTCGAATGCGGTTGAAAACCGCGCAAACGCGGCGTCAAACATCGAGCCCATCAGCATTGCCAGCATGCGACTCTTGAATTCATAGGCGAGGAAGAAGCCGACGTCGCAGAATTCATTGCCGTTCTGCTGGCCCTTCGGCTCGAAGGTCCAGCGGTTTTCGAGATTACTGAACGGGCCTTGCAGATATTCGACCAGGATTTTCAGATTGGCGCGGTCGAGCGTCACGCGGCTGGTGAAGGATTCCTTGACCAGCTTGAACGACACCGTCATGTCGGCGACCAGCACCTCGGTGCCGTCAGGCTTGGCCATGCGCTGGCGGATCTTCAGTGCGCTGCACAGGGGCACGAATTCCGGGTAACGCTCGACGTCGGCGACCAGATCAAACATCTCGGATGCGCTGTGATTGACACGGCGCTTGCTCGAAAATCGGGGCATATCGGTTCAGCGCGCGGTCGCAGCCCGCGCGGCCTTCAGTCTCGCAAAGTCCTCGCCGGCGTGATGCGACGAGCGGGTCAGCGGGCTCGCCGACACCATCAGGAAGCCCTTGGTATAGGCAACCTTTTCGTAAGAGCTGAACTCGTCGGGCGGCACGTAGCGCATCACGGCGTGATGCTTGCGGGTCGGCTGGAGATATTGCCCGATGGTCAGGAAATCGACGTCGGCCGAGCGCAGATCGTCCATCACCTGCTGCACCTCGTGGCGCTCCTCGCCGAGGCCGACCATGATGCCGGACTTGGTGAAGATGGCGGGATCGAGCTCCTTGACCCGCTGCAGCAGCCGGATCGAGTGGAAATAGCGCGCACCCGGCCGCACCGTGAGATAGCGCGACGGCACGGTCTCGAGATTGTGGTTGAAGACGTCGGGCCGCGCGGCCACGACGACTTCGAGCGCCCCCTCCTTGCGCAGGAAGTCCGGCGTCAGGATCTCGATCGTCGTCGAGGGACAGGCAGCGCGGATTGCGCGGATGGTCTGGGCAAAGTGCTCGGCGCCGCCGTCGGCGAGATCGTCGCGGTCGACGGAGGTGATGACCACGTGAGCGAGACCCAGCTTGGCGACAGCCTCGGCGACGTTCTGCGGCTCGGCCGCATCCAGCGCGTTGGGCAGGCCGGTCTTGACATTGCAGAAGGCGCAGGCCCGGGTGCAGGTGTCACCCATGATCATGAAGGTCGCGTGCTTCTTGTCCCAGCACTCGCCGATGTTCGGGCAGCCCGCCTCCTCGCACACCGTGTGCAGGCCGTTGGCGCGCACGATATTGCGGGTGTCGGCATAGCCGCGGGTGTTGGGCGCGCGCACGCGGATCCAGTCCGGCTTCGGCGGCGAAGCGGAATCAGGACGATTCACCTTCTCGGGGTGGCGCGGGCGCAGCGGGTTCGTGATGGTATCGACAATAACGACCATGATCTGTCCGGTCTGTTCAGGTCCTACCTAGTCGGTCTGGCTGCTTGCCGCAACCCGGCTCGCGCCGCTTCAGGGAACATGGCAGATATGGGCAATATCCTGCTCAGTTCTCAGGCGATTCTCACCTCGAATGGCTCCAGTCTCGAAGTCTTCCACACCCCGGCTCGGCAAGGCCCTGAAGCGCAGCTTTTTCGACCGCGACGTCCGCGAGGTCGCGTCCGACCTGATCGGGGCGACCATGCTGGTCGACGGCGTCGGCGGGATCATCGTCGAGGTCGAGGCCTATCATCATACCGAGCCGGCGGCACATTCCTACAATGGCCCGACCCCGCGGAACCAGATCATGTTCGGTCCGCCCGGCTTTGCCTATGTCTACCGCTCCTACGGCATCCACTGGTGCGTCAACTTCGTCTGCGAGGCGGAAGGCTCGGCTTCCGCCGTGCTGATCCGCGCGCTGGAGCCGACGCATGGTTTGGCTGCGATGCGTCGCCGCCGCCATCTCCAGGAGGTGCACGCGCTGTGCTCGGGCCCAGGCAAACTGACCGAGGCCCTCGGCATCACCATCGCGCACAACGCCCTGCCCCTGGACCGGCCGCCGATCGCGCTGCATGCACGGACGGAGGATGTCGAGGTCGCAACCGGCATCCGGATCGGCATCACCAAAGCTGTCGATCTGCCCTGGCGCTATGGTGTCAGGGGCTCGAAATTCCTCAGCAAGCCGTTCCCGAAGTAACTGTCATTCCGGGATGGTCCGAAGGACCAGACCTCAGGTGCACGATTGCGCACCGGGGAATCTCGAGATTCCGGGTTCGGCTCTCCGAGCCGCCCCGGAATGACGTTACCGGGTTCACGACGCCTGCTTCAGCCGCTCCAGCGCCTCGAGCAGCTTGGCCTTGCGGGCCAGCGCCGCCTCGCGCTTTTCGCGCTCTTCCTCGACGACCTCCTCGGCCGCGTTGGCAACGAATTTTTCGTTGGCGAGCTTGGACTCGGCACGCTTGATGTCGGCGTCCGCCTTGCCGATTTCCTTGTCGAGACGGGTCCGTTCGGCGGCGAAATCGACCACGCCCTTCAGCGGCAGCGCCGCCACTTCGCCGCGCACCAGCAACTGAACCGCGCCGTCAGGCGCGCGATCGGCGAAGGAGATGTCAGACAGCCGCGCCATACGCTTGATGACGTCGGTCCAGCGCGGCGCGCGATCCCTGGTCTCGGCCGAGGCGCCCGCGAGCACCAGGGCAGTGAGCGTCGCCGGTGCGATGTTCATCTCGGCGCGGACCGAGCGGATCTGCGTGATCAGGTCGATCACCCAGCCGATCTCCGCTTCCGCCTTGGGATCGGTGAAGTCGGCATGGTCGAAGATCGGCATCACGAATGCCGGCGAGATCAGCGGATCGGTGGGACCTGCCGCCGCTGCCAGAATCGCCAATTGCTCCGGCGAGGGAGCGGCTGGCTTCAGCGGCCACTCCGCCAGCGCCAGCAGGCCGTCGCGCTTGGCCGTCACCTCCCACAGTTCTTCGGTGATGAAGGGCATGAAGGGGTGCAGCAGCTTCAGAATCTCGTCGCGCGCCCAGGCGACCATGGCGCGGGTCTCATTCTTGGCCGGGCTATCGGGACCGAGCAGCACGGGTTTTGCGAGCTCGACATACCAGTCGCAATAGACGTTCCAGACGAAGCGGTAGATGCTGCCTGCGGCGTCGTTGAAGCGATAGGCTTCAATGGCCTCGGTCACCTCGCGTGTGGTGTGCGCGGTCTCATGCGCGATCCAGCGATTCAGCGTTTCCTTGGCCTTGGCCGGCTCGAACCCTTCGGGCACGGCGCAATGGTTCATCTCGGCGAAGCGCGAGGCGTTCCAGAGCTTGGTCGCGAAATTGCGATAGCCCTCCACGCGGCTGGTGGCGAGCTTGATGTCGCGCCCCTGCGCGGCCATCGCAGCCAGCGTGAAGCGCAGCGCATCGGCGCCATATTCGTCGATCAGGTTGAGCGGATCGATGACATTGCCCTTCGACTTCGACATCTTGGCGCCCTTCTCGTCGCGGACGAGCGCGTGGATGTAGATCGTCGAGAACGGGATCTCCTTCATGAAGTGAAGGCCCATCATCATCATCCGGGCCACCCAGAAGAAGATGATGTCGAAGCCGGTCACCAGCGCGTTGGTCGGGTAGTAGCGCTGAACTTCGGGCGCGTCCTCGGGCCAGCCGAGCGTCGAGAACGGCCACAGCGCCGAGGAGAACCAGGTATCGAGCACGTCCTCATCGCGCGTGATGAAGCCCTCGCGCTTGTTGCGGTCGAGCGCCATCTCGCGGCCCTGCTCGGCCGTGATCACCTCCTGCTCGACGTAATAGCCGAGCGCGTGGCTGACCGCCTCCTCCTCGGTCTCCGCGACGAACACCTTGCCGTCGGGGCCGTACCAGGCCGGGATCTGATGGCCCCACCAGAGCTGGCGCGAGATGCACCAGGGCTGGATGTTCTCCATCCACTCGTAATAGGTCTTTTCCCAGTTCTTCGGCACGAAGGTCGTCTCGCCCGACCGCACCGCCGCGATTGCGGGTTTTGCCAGCGTCTTGGCGTCGACATACCACTGGTCGGTGAGATAAGGCTCGATCACGCTGCCCGACCGATCGCCGTGCGGGACCATGTGGGTGTGAGGCTCGATGCGTTCGACAAAGCCGAACGATTCCAGCCGCTCGACGATGCGCTTGCGCGCCACGAAGCGGTCGACCTTGTTGAACTCCTCGGCGAATTGCGTGGCGCCTTCCGGCAGGCCCTTCAGATAATCCTCGTTGTCGACGAGGTCGAGACAGCCTTCCTTGTCCAGCACGCTGATGCGGCGCAGGCCGTGGCGATTGCCGACCTCGAAATCGTTGAAGTCGTGCGCCGGCGTCACCTTCACGGCGCCCGAGCCCTTTTCCGGATCGGAATATTCGTCGGCGACGATCTTGATCTTGCGACCGACCAGCGGCAGGACCACGTTCCTGCCGATCAGCTTCTGATAGCGCTGGTCCTCGGGATGCACGGCCACGCCAGTGTCGCCGAGCATGGTCTCGGGACGCGTCGTGGCAACCACGATAAAGGTCGAGCGATCCTCCGGGTCGAAGGTCTTGCCCTCGATCGGATAGCGCAGATACCAGAGGTGACCCTTCACCTCGATCTGCTGCACTTCGAGATCGGAGATCGCCGTGAGCAGCTTGGTGTCCCAGTTCACCAGCCGCTTGTCCTTGTAGATCAGGCCTTCGCGGTGCAGCTCCACGAACACCTTGATGACGGCCTTGGACAGACCCTCGTCCATGGTGAAGCGCTCACGCGACCAGTCGCAGGAGGCGCCGAGGCGCTTGAGCTGGTTGATGATGGTGTCGCCGCTCTCGGCCTTCCACTGCCAGACCCGCTCCAGAAACTTCTCGCGACCCATCTCGCGGCGACCGGGCTGCTGGCGCTCCATCAGCTGGCGCTCGACCACCATCTGGGTGGCGATGCCGGCATGGTCGGTGCCGGGCTGCCACAGCACGTCGCGACCGCGCATGCGCTCGAACCGGCACAGAATGTCCTGGAGCGTGTTGTTGAGGGCGTGGCCCATGTGCAGCGAGCCCGTCACGTTCGGCGGCGGGATCACGATGGTAAAGGGCACCGCGTCGCGGCGGTCGGGACGGCCGGCCTTGAAGGCAAGGCTGTCCTCCCACACCACAGACATGCGGGCTTCGATATCGGCGGGCTGGTAATTTTTCTCGATCATGGGGCTGCTAGAAAGCCGCGCGCGGGGCTCAAGTCAACGGAAAGCTCAGCGGCAAAAGGGCTTTCCGGCCCGTTCGGAAGCCCTGATATAGCGCTCAAGCGGGGCTTAATCAGGGCTTGGCTTGGAAGAGCTTGGTTTGGAAGAGCTTGGCTTGGATGAGCCTGGCTTGGCCCTCAGCGGCCGCCGCGCGAGACCCGCTCGATTTCAGCCTTGACGATGCGTTCGACCAGGCCCGGCAGATTGTCGTCGAGCCAGGATTTCAGCATCGGACGCAGCATCTCCTTGACCAGGTCCTCCAGCGTCCGCGCATTGCTGCTGAGCACCGTGTGGGCCAGCGAGTTGAAGGCGGATTCGACCGCCGAGACGGTCGACTGGGCCAGAATCGGCTGCTGCGGCGGCAGCGGCGGCGCGTCATAATCGACCGGCGCGTAGGACGGCGGAGGCGCCGGACGCGGCGGCGGCGCCTCGGCGAATTCGAGATCGTCGCGCGGCTCGACCTTGCGGAAGCTTGGCGGCGGCGGCGCCGGTGTCGGCGCGGGATCCATCGCCATCTCGTCGGTCAGCTCGAGCACGTCGGGCTCGGGCTCCGGTTCGGGCTCGGGTTCAGGAGCCCGCACTTCGGGCGCCTCCGTGGCCTCGTCGAGCCCTGCCAGCAGTGCGTCGATATCGTCCTGGCTGTTGGGCCCGGCATCAGCGGCGGGCGCAGGCGGCGGAGGTGGCGCGGGCTTGGCAGCCGGCGGCGGCGCCGGCTTTTCGGCAGCAGGCTTTGCAGGAGCGATCTTGGATGGAGGAATGTCAGCCATCGGCTTTGCTGCAGGCGCAGGTGCAGGCTTTGCAGCCTCTGCGGGCGGCGGCTTCGCCTCGTCATCGGCAATGATGCGCCGGATCGAGGCCAGAATCTCCTCCATGGAGGGTTCTGTGACCTTTGCAGGCTGCGTCATCTCCGACTCCACATCATCAACGCCCTCGCATGCGTTGTTTTACACCAAGCACGACGGCATTGGCCGGTTCCGGATGCGTCGTCCGACATTTTCGTCGCGACAGCCAGACTTGTCCCCAGATCACGACTCAACATGAGGCGGCGCGCCCCTGCCCCGTCACTCAAGCGCCACGCACGCAACATCGGATGCGGGCCGAATCGATCGGCAGCATCTTGGCAAGGCTATGTCAGGGATTTTGACGATTGCAAGCAAGGCACCGGTCGGTCTCGGCAGTTTGCGAGGCCGACCGGAGAACTACGGCAATCAGCGTCCGTCAGGCGTGCGCACGCCGACCCAGCTGTCGCGGACCTGCTGGTAGTGCACGCTCGGATCGTAGACGGTGGTGTTGAGGCCGAGCACCTGCGGTGCAAGGCGGCCAACGGAGGCGAGCACGTTGTAGGATGCGACGACCCGATCGTGCTGTGCGGTGACCAGCGCGACGCGCGCATTGACCAGCGCCTGCTGGGCGTTGAGGACGTCGAGGGTGGTGCGCTGACCGGCCTTGGCTTCCTCGCGCACACCGTTCAGCGCGATCTCGGACGCGGTGACCTGCGCCTGCGCGGACTGCACCTGCGCCTTGCCGGCCTGCAAAGTCCCCCAGAACTGCACCACGTTGGCGCGAACAGTGTCGCGAGTCTTTTCGAGGTTCAGACGTTGCTGCGCCAGGTTTTCCTTCGATTGGCGGATCAGCGAATATTCTGCGCCGCCCTGAAAGATCGGCACGGAGGCCGTCGCGATGGCTGACGCGGTGCTCGTTCGGAAGACCGTCAGCTGCTGCTGGTAGGCCGTGCTGGCAGTCGCCGCGACCGTAACAGTCGGCAGCAACGCGCCTTCGTTGATCTTGACCTGGAGATAGTTGACGTCGATGCCGTACATCGCAGCCGTGACGTCGGGATGTTGGGTCAGGCTGAGCTCGACGGCCGAGGCGAGCGTTGGCGGCAGGAATCGGTCGACCGGGGAGCCCGGCGCCAGATTCGTCGGCTCGTTGCCGATGATCCGGCGGAAATTCGCGCGCGTCGTCGTGAGCGTCGATTCCGCGGTCAACGCTTGAGTCCTGCCGGCAGCCAGCTGCGCTTCGGACTGCGCGACGTCGGTGCGTGTCACTTCGCCCACGTTGAAGCGATCACGCGTCTGCTTCAGCGTCTGTTCGAGCACGCGCACGTTGCTGCGCTGGACTTCCAATGTCGCGGAGTCGCGCAGATAGTCCATATAGATCGTAGCTGCACTCAGAAGCACGGATTGGTCCATGCTGCGCAGTGCTTCGCGCGTACCGGAGACCTGGCTCTCCGCCGCGCGCGTCTTGTTGGCGGTCTGGTTGCCATTGTAGAGCGTCTGGCTGACGCTCACGCTGGCGGCGTTGGGCTGAAGCGGCGGGTCGCTATGGATCGCGAGGCCCTTCTGCGTCGGCTGGACGTCCTGGTATTGATAACCGCTGCTGAGGCTCAGATTGACCTTCGGGCGATAGCCCGACAGGGCCTGAGGCACGCCTTCGTCGGTCGAGCGCACCTGCGCACGCTGTGCGTTGAGCTGCGGATTGTTCTGATAGGCGCGCACGAGCGCAGCCTCGATCGTATCCGCCAATGCAGGCACCGGCCCGGCAAGCGCCATCAGCAGGACCGAAACCGCTGCTCCGGTGAAAAGCTTCACCCCATGCATCCCTGAAATTCCGTTCATTCTCACGCCAGGCTCGTGCCCGCGAGCCTGGTTACCGTATCCGAGTGGAGTCGTTGCCCCGCCGCAACATAAGACGCGGTCAAGCGCGACGGAACCACCTCCCGGTGGTTCTCAGTGGAAACTCTTCACGTGCAGCATCCCGGCCACACTTCTGATTCAGAACGGGATTTTACGGGGTTTCGGTCGTCAGAAGACGAAGGCAGGGGCCCGTTCCAGGCCGGGCAGCACCGGGGCAGCCGCGTCGAACAGCGGCCGGTAGCCGAACTCGCCGTGCGAGCGGGTCACGATCATGGCCCGAGAGGGCCTGGATTCGGCCGAGACCCCCACCAGGCGCCCGCCTTCTTTGAGCTGGCCAAACAGGCCGTCCGGCGTCACTTCGGTGGCGCCGTTGAGGACGATCACGTCATAGGGCGCGCCGGCCGGCTCGCCCTCGGTGCAGGCGGCAGCCTTGCAGGTCACATTGGTGAGCCCGAGCGCGGCGAAGGCGTCCTTGGCTTTGGCCACCAGAGCCGAATCGCTTTCCGTGGCTGTAACCTGGCGCGCGAGCCTCGCGGTCAGCGCCGCGAGATAGCCGGTCGCGCAGCCGACCACCAGTACGCTGTCGCCCTCGCCGATCTCGGCGGCCTGGAGCAGCTTGCCGGTGAGCTGCGGCTTGATCAGGAAGCGCTTGGCGCCGCTCTCGCTGACATCGAGATCGAGGTCGAGATAGGCCAGAGCCTGCCGGCCCGCCGGCACGAAGGCCTCGCGGGGAACCGTGAGCATGGCATCGAGAATGCGGCGATCGGTGACGTCATTGGTGCGCACCTGGCCATCGACCATTTTTTGGCGCGCGGTCGAGAAACCGGACATTTGCGGACCCTGCAAGGCGGACGATGCCGCGAAAGATGAATTTGGCGGCATCTTTGGAACAGGCTCCGCGAAAACGCAACACGTCCGTTGGCCGGTCAGCCAGCGGCTGCGCAACGTCAGCGCATAGAGGTGCGAAGGCTTATTCGATCGCGACCGCCAGACGGCCAATCAGGGCCGCCACTTCGTCCAGCCGCGCCGAATCGGGTGTCTCGACCGCGCGAGCGAGACAGGCAAGGCACTGATCGTCGCTCAATTCAGGGATATCAGCCGGCAGAATCGAGGGGGCCTGGTCGGCACGGTCGATCTGGATGTCGGGCATGGGAATCAGCTCCGTAAGGGTCCGGCCCAACGAAGCTCGATGTGAATTAAGTCGATTTGGTGCCGTCTGCGTTACGGTGTGCGTCTCGACGTACACATCCGCTTGAACACGATTCTGCGGGGCCTGGCCGTGCGACGGGTTGAGAGACCAATCGAGCAAGATCGCGCGCCACATCAATATGCGCCTGCAAATTATTGAAAGTAAGGCGGAATTTGGCTCCCCGGGCTGGATTCGAACCAGCGACCATCCGATTAACAGTCGGATGCTCTACCGCTGAGCTACCGAGGAAAAGGGCGAACCGTTCGTTCGCGCGCGCTGCGTATAACAAAGCCGATTGCGCTTGCAAAGGACGAATTCGTCATCATCCGCAAAGCATCGAGGTAGGGCTGATCGAGCCCTCCCCGCGGGCTTGTTAGGCCTCGGTCAGGCCGAGTTACTCGGCGACGAACGAGGTGGTCTTGGTGCCGGGGTCGTAGCGCAGCCGCAGCGCCGTAAACTTGCAGAGGTTGACGTTCTTCCAGAGGACAGACTCGTCATAGTTCTGCCAGTCGACGCGGATGTTCCAGACGCACCCCTCATCGTCATCGTCGAACTCGACATAGGTGCTCGCCTGGTTCTGCAAAACCTTGTCAAGTTCGTTGTCCCATTCGTCCAGGCCATCGTCAGGGGCATTGAAGCCGAGGAATTTGATGGCGTAGCCGGTCTCGTTGACGACGGTGACGTTGCGGGCATCGGCGGCGAAGGCTGCCGTGGCAGCGACAGACAGGCCAACGGCGATCAGCCCGGAGAGAAAATACTTCATATGAAATCCCCGATCGAAACAGGCCTCAGCGCCCGACGTCGATCGGCGCAGGCGCCGCGGCAACAAATGGCGTTGCCTCGAGAAATTCGTCCGGAGCGCAGTCGAAAGGCTCAACACGCAATCGAACCGCGCTCCGGAGCCGTGCGCGACGCGAGACGCGCACGGGACGTTCTTATCGTTCCGACTTCTCAGCAGCAATGAACCGGCATTCATAGATCGGCCGAGTTGGTTTTCTCCGGCGCAGGCACCGCCGCCGGCGTACCCGCCGCACCATTGGCCTTGCCGGTCACGGCGCCGACCAGCGCCTTCACGGGATCATCGCCGGGCGCAAAGCCGCTCTGGCGCAGGATCTCGTCGATCATCGGTCGCAGCGCGTGCACCTTGAGCAGCTCGCCGGCGAGCCCCTCGCCGAAGCCGACGCCGCCGCCCACAGCTCCGTTGCCATTGCCACCGAACGCGCCGCCGGTGTGAAGGATGCGGACGTCCTTGAGGTTGGCGATCGGCCTGACCATCTCCGCCAACGCCGAGGGCATCGTCTCGATCCGCTTCTTGGCGATCTCGAAATCGATGACGTTGGCGCCGAGCTTGTTCTGCGCCTCGTTCTTCATGGTGATGACGGCAGCCTCGGCCTCGCCGATGTTGCGCACGCCAACCGCCTTGATCTTGTTGGATTCAGCTTCGGCGGTCGCCAGCGTCTTGACGGCCTCGGCGCGGTCGAGCGAGGCCCTCTTCTCGGCTTCGGCCGCGACGATCAGCTCGGTCGATTTGCGTTCGGCCTCGGTGCGTGCGGCCAGCACCTGGGTCAGACGGGCACGGTCCGCGACCTCGACGGCGCGCGCGGTGACCACCTTTTCTTCGGCGGAAACGGCAAGCGCTTCGGCCGTCTTGGCCTCGGCGACAGCTTCCGAGGTCTGCTTGCTCTTGGCCGCGATCTGGATCTCGTTCTCCTGCGTGGCGATCTGGATCTCGCGCTGCGCGTCGGTCTTACGCTTGTTGATCGCAAGATCCGACTCGATGACTGCGGTCTCCTTGATTTGTTTCGCGCCCGCTTCCTTCTCGGCGACCGCCCGATCGGTGTCGATGCGGGCGTTCTCTTCCGTCAGGCGCGCGGTCTGGGTTGCGGTTGCGACCTCGGCGCGCGTGCTCGCAGTCTTGTTGGCGATGTCGCGCTCCTGCGACAGCTCGGCCTCCTTCTTGGTCCGCTCGATCCCCAGCGTCTGCTGGCGCGCTTCAAGATCCTTCTGGGCGATCGCGACTTCGTTGTCGCGCACAATGGCGTTGCGGTCACGGCGGCGGGTCTCGGTGATGGTCTTGAGCTGGGTCAGACCTTCGGCGTCGAAGAAGTTCTCGGGGTTGAAGAACTTCACGTCGGTCTGGTCGAGTTTTGTCAGTGACACCGACTCCAGTTCGAGGCCGTTGGATTTCACGTCGGACTCGACCGTTGCCTGCACGTGCTTGACGAAATCGCTGCGCTTTTCCTGCAATTCCAGGATGGTCATGGTCGCCGCCACCGAGCGCAGGCCGTCGACGAATTTCGCCTCGACCTGGTTGCGCAGGGCTTCGGCGTCATTGGTCAGCGCGCCCAAGGTCTGGCTCGCCAGCGCAATGCTCTCGTCGTCGGGGCGAACGCGGACGTAGAATTCGGCGACGATGTCGACGCGCAACCGGTCCTTGGTGATCAGGGACTCCCGCTCCTTGCGCTCGACCGTGAGCCTGAGCGTCTTCAGGTTGACGCTGGCATAGGAATGGAAGATCGGCAGGATCATGGCGCCGCCGTCGAGCACGACCTTCTTGCCGCCGAGGCCGGTGCGCACGAAGGCCTCGTCGCGCGTGGCGCGCTTGTAAAGGATGGTGAAGATGATGCCCAAAACGACGATCAGCGCGACGCCGATCATGGCCGGGACTGCGATGTCGAACATAACTTTCTCCGCTAATGGACTTGCTGGCTTAGAGTTGCTTTGGCCGGTTTGAGTTCATCGTCTGCCTTCACCGCGACGAAACGGGTGTCGACACGATCGACCAGGAGGACGAGGGTTCCCTGCGGCAGCGGCGCCGAGTCCGGCGCTGCAACCGCAAGCACGAAGTGGCGGTTGCCGTGGATATCGGCGACGCTGACGCGACCGGGCGGGCCCTGGTCGAGCGGGCCGACGACGACCTCACCGACGCGGCCGACGAGATCGCCGAGGCCGATAACGTAGCTTTCGTCCTTCGGAATGATCCGGGCGATACCCCGGCTCGCGCCGCGGACCAGCGGGACCGAGACCACGACCGCCGCCAGCGAAGCGATTGAAGCCGGCAAGGGCCCGGCCACCATCCGTGCGACGTCCTGGATCAGGAAGCCGGTGATCGAGAAGGCGCCCAGCGCCAGCAGCAGGAAGATCAAGAGCGGCACGCCGCCGACATTGATCCAGGAGATGGCGTTGATCACGCCATTGTCGCTGGAATGGCTGAAATCGATGCTGGTGCCGAGCATCTCGCTCAAGGAGGCCCCGACCAGCATCGTGACCACTTCGAGCGCGCCGACGATGAGGATCATGGCCGCCGCGATCGCAAACGGCCGGACCTCCGGCGCCATGACGTGTTCGAGCAATGCGCTCATGACACGATACTCTTCAGGAACGCGACTTCAACCGCGCGAGCCTTGCCGCAATCTCCTTGTCGCGATGCAGCGCGCTGAGCTCGTCGATGTCGCTGGAATACGGAATGCCCGCCGGCACGCCGGTGACGCGCGCCACCGCCCTGCCCGCACGCAGCGCCTTCGCCGCCGCGGCGCTGCCGCCGCGCTTACGCGGCGAATGCGAAGCGTGGTGGCTTGCTTCCGCCTCGCTCTTTGCGAGATCGCCGCGGCGCTGCTCGGCATCCTGCAGCGCCGAGAGCACGGCACGCAGCGATGTCACGCTACTCTCGATCTTCTCGTTGTTCTCGTCGATGGCGCGGGAGAGCACCTCGAACTGGGCCTCCAGATCCATCTGCCGGGCGATGCCGGCGCGGGCGAGATCGTCGCGGCCGCCTGTGATCGCGCCCTCGATCTTGGCGGCAAGATCGGTCATCTCGCGGTCGATCTCGGTGCGGCGGGCGTTGAGGCGGTATTCCTCGGCGCGGGCAGCGGCGAGTGCATCGCGCGCCTCGCTCTCGGCGCGCTCGATCTCGCGGATGGCCTGGCCCACGACTTTCAGCTTGTTGTTGCCTTCCGCCTGCTCGATCGCGTCATAGGCGATGCCGGCGATCAGACGTCCGACCCGGGACAGGAAATTCTCGGGAGCGGCTGCGATGGTATCCATAGCGTTCTCCTCCTCTGGCAGACTGTTCGGCGTGACGCCGTAGTGAACCTCGAAACCGTCGTCGGTGCGGATCAGGTGCGCGGGCACGCTCTGCCCCCAGCCCTCCGCGTAGCCGGCATAGTCGAAGGGGACGCTGAACCGCCCCTGCACGGTCGAAATCGAAATGGTGGCCGGGCCCTTGATCTTGGCGAGCTTGTCGTCGAGCGGCAGGCGGCGGCCTTGCGACGCGCGGTACTCGGCGCGGTCGCGCAGGCCCAGCGTCACCAGCCGCGACGGCAGCGCGGTCTCTTTGCGGATCGGCTCATAGGCATGGGCGTGCAGCAGGACGACGTTGGAGCCCACATTGTGGGTCCGCGCGACCTCATCCAGGATCTCCATCATGCGGTCATAGGCCTGGAACGTCGCCTCCATCGCGGCCTTGGCGGCCGGGTCAGGGGCAAGCCGGTATCGAAGCGCCGATGGCGCATTTCGGGGCGACGGGCTCATGGAAAGCACTAAAGCACCATTTTAGTGCTTTCCATGAGGGAAGCTCGATCAAATTCCGCTGATCCTGGTGCACTCTATGGGTTAGTCGCTGTCGCCTGGGGCCGCGTTCAAGGCGGCCCATCACTCCTACCTCACCGCCGATCAAGACTTCTTGCACGCGCTGGTTGCAATTTGAGACGAAATGCGAGGGAGCGATTGGCAACGCAGTTGGCAGCTCCGCCTCATGTCCCGGACACGCTGCAAGGTGAAACGTTGCGGCGCAGAGCCGGGGCGCGAGAACGAGGTTGACGCGCTCCACTCTCTCCACCGTCATTGCGAGGAGCCCTTCGCGACGAAGCAACCCAGAATCTTTCCGCGGAGGGATTCTGGATTGCTTCGCTACGCTCGCAATGACGGAGCGAGGGGCCTGCATGGCGCTCCGATAACTCGCATCTTACTCGCAGATATAGCTCCGCGTCCTGCGTCCACCATGGCTCACCCCACGTTCGTGACGATCGCGATACGCCCCTCTGACCGGGAAGAGGTGACGCATGAATACGCCAAAGCCGAATTTCGGTAACACGGAATATTTTCGCGCGCGCCGATTGACCCGCTGCTTGGGTGTTTTGCCCGCCGGGCAACGCAAGGGATGGTGTTTTATTCCGGACTGGGCCATCAATCCGTCACGGGACTATCCCCTCAAGCGTCCGCCGAGCGCGGTTCGAGACCGGGACACGATCGATGACTGCTCCGCATCAGGCGACCGGCTCTCGAGTGCGAACCGCCCGGCTGCTCTGGGCACTCGCCGTCAGGATCGCACGCGGGCCGGTGTTGGCACTGCTCATCTGCGCGGCGTGGTCGACGGCCGAGGCCGAGACCGCCAAGCTGAGGGTCGCGACCCGCATCGTGCCTCCCATGGTCGTCGAGAATAACGGCGTGCTGGGCGGCTTCAGCATCGAGCTCTGGAACAGCATCGGCAAGCGGCTCAATCGCGAGACCGAATATGTCGTGTTGCCCGACGTGAGCGAATTGCTCGATGCGGTGGCAAGCGGACGAGCCGATCTCGCCATCGCGGCAATCTCGATCACGTCGGAGCGCGAGGACAGGTTCGACTTCTCGCAGCCGATCATGAACTCGGGCCTGCAAATCCTGGTGCGCGGCACGGCCGTCAATGTCGAAGCCAATCCGCTCCGCGAGCTGATGCAATTGTTCTTCTCGCGCACCCTGCTGGTCTGGCTCGGCATTGCGCTGCTCCTGATCCTCGTGCCGGCGCACCTGATGTTCCTGGTCGAGCGCACGCATCACAGCGGCATCATTCCAACCCAAAAATATTTTCCGGGGATTTTCCATGCGATGTTCTGGGCGGCGGGCACGCTGGCCACCCAGGCCGATCAGATGCCGCGGCACTGGATAGCCCGGATCGTGGCCGTGCTGTGGATGTTCACGGGGGTGGTGTTCGTCGCGTTCTATACAGCCCAACTGACGGCTTCACTGACGGTGCAGCAGATCAAGGGGCCGATCAACGGCCAGCAGGATCTTGTCGGCAAGACAGTCGGCAGCACGCGCGGCAGCACGGCAACGGCCTATCTGAACGAGCTCAAGGCAGAGGTTCGCGAGTTCGAGAAGGTCGATGACCTCTACAAGGCGCTGCTGGACCAGCAGGTCGACGCCGTCGTGTTCGATGCACCCGCCCTGCTCTACTACACCACTCATGACGGCCGGGGATTGGCGCGGACTGTCGGCGACGTCTTTCACAAGGAAGATTACGGCATTGTCTTCCCAACCGGCAGTCCTTTGCGCAAGCAGGTCAACGAAGCCCTTCTGGGGCTGCGCGAGAACGACACCTATCTGCGGATCTACGAGGAATGGTTCGGTAAGCACTAAGGCGCGATGAGATCGGGTTGAATCGTCATGGGGCTGGCCGTCATGGCCGCCGGCAGACCAAATCGATCTCGATCAACGCATCGTAGGCAAGCCCGGTGACGCCGACACAGGTGCGGGCCGGAAGGCAACCGGGTGCAAAGTACGTGCGGTAAGTCTCGTTCATCATGGCGTAGTCTTCCTTGAAGCGAGTCAGGTACACGCGCGTCATCACCACGTGCTCGAGGCCGAGATCGAGACCGGCAAGAACCAGTTTCAAGTTCTCCATCACGGCACGGGTTTGCGCGACGATGCCGTCGGGCAGGACGCCCGGTGCGTGTGGCGTATCCGGCATCTGGCCGGTGACGAAGACAAAGCCGTCGGTTTCGACGGCGTGGCTGAAGGGCGCGACCGGCTTCGGTCCGCCGCTGATCATGTGGAATTTCACTCGAATGATCCCTGGGTTTTGGACGCGTCCCGAAACAGGCGCTTGCTGAGGATGGCGTGCACGCCCCAATTGCCGTCGACCACCTGCGTCACGCCGAAATCGACCGCGGCCGACATCAGCGCGATCGCCTCGTCCTCGCTGAGGCCCTTCACGTTCATCAGGAAACGCCGCATCTTGCGGAACGCATCCTTCATGGCGAGGTCGAGCGAGGATGTTGCATAGACCTCGCTCTGGCCCTGCGCGCCGAACTCGGCGAGATAATTGGGATGGCTGAAGCCGGTCAGAACCCAGTCGGTCGCGGTCTCGATCAGGGGATAAGAGAGATCGGCAAAGGGCCGGCCGGCGAGATCCGCCTTCTTGTGCAGGATCACCTCGAACGTCCCGGTCATCGAGCATTCAATCGCGGTGCCACTGAGCTCACCGTCGCCCTGTGTAGCGTGGGAATCCCCGACAGATAGCAGCGCGCCGGGAACGGACACCGGCAGATAAACCGTCGATCCCTTGCCCAGCCGCCAATTGTCGAGGTTGCCGCCGAAATAGGACGGCGGAACCGAGTCGACGAAGTCAACCTCGCGCGGTGCTACCGCGATCACGCCGAAATGCGGCCGCAGCGGAATACGGACGCCGTCGAGCACGGCATGCCGGCGCTTGATCGTAGCAGGTGCAACGGGAATGCCAGGATAGTCGTAGGTGGCGTGCACAACACCGAAGGGATCGGTCTGCGGTTCCCAGCGGTAGGAATAAAGCGCGCGGGCGTGCGGCTCCACGGCGTCGTCGAAGATCTCGTAGATGGTGACGATCTCGCGCGGCTTCGGGCCGCCGAGAAACTCGTTGTAGTGATAGCCCCACCACGCCGCCACCGAAGAGCCGAATATGCGACCCGCATGGTCCGGGCTACGACTTGCGCGAGGCACGATGTCGAGGATGCGCACCTCCAGCACGTCGCCGGGCTGCGCGTCCTTCACCGCAACGGGCCCGGTGCAGATGTGGACGCCAAACCCCTCGCCGGCGCCACGACCAAACACGCTGGCATCCATAGGCCCCGCGCCGCGGCGGTCGACGTTCTTCCTGGCGGCCGTCCAGCCAAACACGCTTTCGGCGCCGGGATCGCCTGCGATCATCATCTCCGGCGCGTCCGAGGCGTGCTGGGTCAGGGTCTCGATCGTGATGGTGTCGCCAGAAGCGATCTCGATCTGCGGCGGCAGCGAGCGGCTGAAGTAGCCCCAATGGACGCGACTGGCCTCGACCGGGAGATGATGATGCCGTTGCCCGGCGGGGCTCGCCTCCTCGGTGTCCGTGCGCAAGACATTGCTGCAGGCCTCCGCGCTCGCATGTACGCGCAGCTGCGCAAGCGCCTCTTGCGGCCAGCCGCGCTGACCGGCAAGACCGTGCTGCAACGTCGCGCGCTCGGCCTCCTGCTGGCGAAACTCGCGCGGCGCGAGGCCAAAGCGATGGCGGAAGGCGCGGCTGAAATGGGCGGAATCGCCGAAGCCATAGGCGTAGGCGATTTCCGAGATCGAGCGATGCGCTTCGGTCGGGCTCGACAGATCGGCCCAGGCGCGCTGGAGCCGTCGCTCGCGAACGTAATGGGTAAAGTTGTCGCCCACGGTTTCGAACAGCTTTTGCAGGTAGCGCTCGGAAATCCCCTCAGCCTGTGCGACGCGCACCGGCACCAGATCAGGATCGCCGAGACGGCGTTCGATGGTCTGGCAGATCCGGTGCAGCAGCGCGGCCTGCGTCGCACTCGATCCCGCGTCTGACGTCGCGGTGGCCTGCTGATGGGCAAGCGTCAGCAGGAGATCGACCAGCGACTGCGCGACCGCATTCCACTCGGCATCGCCGAGTGTGTCGAGCGTGCGCGCGGTCGCGTCCAGCAGGCGGGCGAAGACGTCAGCGAATCCGCCTGATGGAACGACACGGGGCTCGCCGAGCCGAGGTTTGCCGGAGAGGCGCCCATGCAGCGCCTCCGAGGTCACGGCCAGCACGATGGCGCGCATGTCGCGCTGGAACACGATGCTCCAGTCGCCGCTGCGCGGCAGCAGCACCAGATGGCCAACCGGAACGATGCGATGACCGGCCGTGCTTTTCAGCACCATGCCATCCTCGACCGGCATCAACGCGATCGGCGGATCGTCATTCGCTTGCGCGAGCGGTGCGACGCTCTGCGCGCCCGCCGCCATGCGCGTCAGCGCGACGCCTGTGGCATGACGATGCGAGGCGGTCGCGTGTCCGTCATAAAACGAGTTATTCGCCGCCGGTCGCAGGCCGACCGCAGCCAGCACGTCCCGCCAGGCTTCAGGGCGGTCGTCTTGCGCGTAGGACTCGCTCGTGAACGGGCGAAAACTCATCGGATCGACCCAGATTGCGGTCGATCGAAGCAACCTCTGTGCCAGACGCACGCGGTCATCCGTCGCAGCGACGGGCTGCAGATGAGGTTCGTTGGTCACCGCGATTGTCCTGCCAGTCGTTCCGGGGCTCGCGAAGCGAGAACCCGGAACCTCGAGATTCCGGGTTCGGTCCTGCGGACCGCCCCGGAATGACGGAGTATGGCCATCACTCGCACCGAAACATGTTCTTTCTGATCGTGCCGTGGACGCCCCAATTGGCATCGACGACCTGGGTGACGCCGAAATCGGCGCCCACCGACATCAGCGAGATCGCCTCGTCCTCGCTGAGACCATGCACGGTCATCAGGAACCGGCGCAGTTTCCGGAACGCATCGCGCATCGCGCGGTCGAGGCTTGAGTGGTTGGCAATCTCGGTTTGTGCGTCGGCACCGAGGGCTGCGAGATAGTTCGGATAGGTGAACCCATAAAATGACCAGGCGTGGTCGGTCTCGAGCATGGGATGGTCGAGGCCTTCGAGATGGGTGCCGGCCAGATCAGCCTTCTTGTGCAGGATGAACTCGAAATCGCCGGTCAGCGAGGTTTCGATCGCGGTGCCGCCGAGCTCACTGTCGCCTTGCGCGGCATGGGGATCGCCGACCGAGAAATAGGCGCCTGGCACCGCGACCGGATAGAACATGCGCGCGCCCTTGCCGATGCGCCAATCGTCGATATTGCCGCCGGTGTAGCTCGGCGGGATCGAGCTGACGAAATCGGCCTCCGACGGCGCGAGGCCCATGGTGCCGAAGTGCAGTCGCGCCGGCACCTTCACGCTCGCGAGGATGTTCTCGCGTTTCCTGATCGTGGCGTGGTCGACACGGACGCCGGGATAATCGATGGTCGGATGCACGATGCCGTCGGGGTCGGTCTGCGGGGTCCAGACGTAGTTGTAGACGGCTTTCGCGTAGGGCTCGCCTGAGGTGTCGAGCTCGAAGATGGTGACAACCTCGCGCGGCTTCGGCTCCTCGATCAGGTCGTGATAGTGAAAGCCCCAATTCGCCGCAACATTGGAGCCGAAGCAGCGGCCGGCATGGCAGGCGCTGCAGCTCGGCCGCGGCCTGATATCGAGGATGCGCACCTCTAGAATATCGCCGGGTTCGGCGCCCTCGATTGCCACCGGACCTGTGAGGAGATGCACGCCGATCCCCTCGCCTGCGCCGCGGATGAACGGGCCTTCGGTCGGGCCTGAGCCGCGGCGCGCCACCGCCTTGTGCTCGCGCGTCCACTGGAACACGCTCTCGGCGCCGGGATCGCCCGCGATCATCCGCTCGTAATCGTCATTGGCGTGATGGGTGAGCGTCTCGATGGTGGCGCGATCGCCCGAACGCAGTGTCAGCACCGGCGTAACTTTCTTGGAGAAATAGCCCCAGTGGACGGTTCTGGGCGAAACCGGCAGCGTGAAATGCTTCATGAGGTGGCCTCTTCGGGAGTCTTGAACGTCGCGGATGCGGGACTCATCGCACCGCCTCCGGGGTCCTGTCGGCTTCCATCACGCTTAGGAAACGTGCGGTCAGCGGATTGCGCGGGTTGGAGAGCACCTCGTGCGCCGGCCCCTCTTCGATGATCGCACCGCCGCTCAGGAAAGCGACGCGGTCGGCGACCTCATCGGCGAAGCGGATCTGGTGGGTCGAGATGATCATGGTGAGGCCATCGTCGATGGCGAGACGGCGGATCACCTCCAGCACCTCGTTGACGAGCTCGGGGTCGAGCGCCGAGGTCGGCTCGTCCAGCAGCAGCACGCTCGGGTTCGGCGCCAGCGCGCGCGCAATGGCGACGCGCTGCTGCTGGCCACCGGAGAGATGCCGCGGCAGTGCGTCGGCACGATGCGAGAGACCGACGCGGTCGAGCAGCTCGGTGGCGCGGCGATCGGCGTCGATCCCGGTCATGCCGTGCACCCAGCGCAGCGGTCCCGCGATGTTTTCCCGCGCCGACAGATGGGCGAACAAATTGAATTGCTGGAACACCATGCCGACGCCGACGTTCGCGCGTTCGTTGGCGATGGCGCGCGGCGTCAAGGGCTTGCCGTCGTCGGCAAAGCCGAGGCGGCGGCCACCGACGCGGACGGAGCCGTTGTCCCAGTTTTCGAGATGGTTGATGCAGCGGAGCAGCGTGCTCTTGCCGGAGCCGCTGGGCCCGAGCAGCGCGACCACCTCGCCGACGCGGACCGTGAGGTCGAGGCCGTCGAGCACTTTCTGCCTGCCGTAGCTCTTGGTGAGACCCTTGGCCTCCACCGCGATATTGTTGCGCGCGATCGTGGCGGCGCGGCGGGCGCGCTGTTCGCGGGTCAAGGCCAGCGGTGGCGTGTCCGCAAGCTCGGCCGGCGCCGGTTCGGGATCGGCCAAGGCGGTCTCGGCGAACGTAAGCTTGGTGGCGAGATCGACGCGCCTCCACGGCAGGTAATCGGCGAGCTTGCGCTCACGGCTGCTTGTGCGGTCGAGATCGAGCAGCCATTCGACGAACAGCTGGATGCCGCTAATGGTCGCTGTCAACACAAGATAGAGCAGCCCCGAGGCGAAGAAGATCGAGAAGAAGTCGAAGGTCGAGGACGCCAGCTGCGTCGAGCGCAGCGTCAGCTCCTGCACCGCGACGACGGAGGCAAGCGAGGAATTCTTCAGCGCGCTGACGGCCTCGTTGCCAAAGGCCGGAATCATGGTGCGGATCGCCTGCGGCGCGATCACGCGCCACATCAGTACCCGCGGGGTCATGCCGAGTGCCTGGCCTGCCGTCACCTGCCCGCGATCGACGCCGAGCACGCCGGCACGCAGCATCTCCGCGATGAACGGTGCTTCGTTGCAGGCGAGCGCGAGACCTGCGGCCAGCACCGCCGGCAGCTTGATGCCGATATGCGGCAGCGCGTCGTAGGCGAACACCATCTGGAGGATCAGCGGCGTGCCGCGGAAGATCACGGTGTAGCCCCGCGCGATCGCCGCAAGCACCCAGAAGCGCGAGAGCTGCATGCCGGCGAGGATCAATCCGAGGATCGATCCGCCGCCGAGCCCGAGGGCGGTCACCTCGAGGGTGAGCTCGATGCCCTCGAGCAGATACGGCATGCTCAGGTAATGGAGGAACAGCGACATCAATCGGCCGTCAGGACGTCCGGCTCCTTGAAGTTGTTCACATCGAGCTCATGCTTCTTCAGGAGCTCCATGTGAATGCCGGCCTTCTGCACCTCGATCAGCGCAGCGAGCACCGCGTCGCGGAACTTCGGCTTGTCCTTCGGGACGGCGATGCCGACCGAGTACGGGATCGTCACCGCGATCGCTTTCTCCAGCTTGTCCGGATAGGCCTTGACCGCGCTGTCGACGGTATTGACGTCGTTGACATAGGTGTCGGCGCGACCGGCGAGGATCGCCTGGATGCAGTTGGCGTTGTTGTCGTAGAGCTGGACCGTCGGCTCCGCCTTGCCTGCCTTCTTGCACTCGGGCATCAGTGCCTGAACCAGCGGCACCTCGACAAAACCGGTGTTTTCGGCCGCGGCCGCGCCGCACATCGACATGTTGATGCCGTTGATGCCCTTCGGATTGCCCTTGGCGACCAGCACGCCGTCGAACACCTTTGAGTAGGTAATGAAGTCGGCCGCCTTGGCGCGCTCCTTGGTGGCGTAGATGTCGGAGATCACGATGTCGGCCTGCCCTGCGGACAGCGTCGTCAGGAGCGCCGCGAACACCACCGGCTTGTAGGTCAGCTTGAAGCCGAGGCATTCGCCGATGGCTTCGCCGAGATCGATGTCGAAGCCGATATATTTGCTGGGATCCTTCGGATCGATCGTCTCATAGCCCGGCGTGTGCGGGTTGATGGCGTTGACGAGCGTCTTGCCCTTCCAGTCCGGATATTTCTCCTGGAGAGCGGCGCAGGTAGTGGGCGCCGCGGCCTGTGCGCTCGACGGTGCCGCGGCAACGAGGCCGACCGCGATGGCGGCGCCGAGCGCGGCCGTGCGCGACGGCAATGCGCGCGACATCCCCCGCCGCATGTGGTGCAATCTTTGGGGCAAAACCCGTCTGTCCATCTCATGCTCCTTCGAATTGTCATGGCGTTGGCCATGTTCCAGATCTCGGGAGGGAGCCTAGGTGGAGGGCGAGCCGAAAAGCTTGTCCGCGGGCGTACAAAAAATTGGATGGAAGCGGCCCGCGATTTGGGCAGTCGGCTGCACAAAAACTGTTCGCGCGGGAGGCGCACGACGGCACGCAATTCCGAATTCGGAAGAACCAAATGGTCTCGTCCTGCGCAATAGCCCACGCAACCTGGAAATCATCTGGTTAGATCATTTGACAGAGATATGCCGATACCTCGCCCAGATACGGCGCGGGCGAACATATCTGCGGTCGGAATCCACAGCACTCCACAGCCTGTCCGCAGCATATCCACAGGCCGACCATGCCGGATTCGCGAGGCCACACGAGCACTTGCTGCGCACAAACCCACAGGGAGTGCGTCAGCCGCCGGCCTGGTCGAACACGCTGCGGCAAGCCTCGCTCAAGCTGGAGCGGTTACGACGCAGACAGGCCGTGATGGCCCGGACGTTGGGGATTTCGCCGGCACAGAGCCGGTAGACGTCGGGCGTGCAGGCCCGGCGCTGCTCCGGTGTGCCCTGCTGCGCATTCGCAGCTGATGCAAACAACGTCAGGAACAGGCCGACTGTGGAGGCGCGACGCGCCCGGCTTCTCACACCCGCAAACCGCAAGAACCTCGCCTTCATGACCAGTCTCCTGTCTGCCCTGCCGGACCGGCCGCTGTTGGCCGGTGCGGGCAAAGAGGTAGGAGGAATAAATCGCGGGGGATGTGATTTCTTGCACACTGGCGGCCGCCTGGAACTTCCTAGAGGTCCCCGGATTTACTGGGGGTTCGGGGATCTTCAGAAATCGGTAACCAAACGGACCTCGATCGCCCGATCGTTAAAATCCGAACGATCGGGTCAATCGGCCAACAAACCGGCTTTGCGACAGTCCGCCATCCGCGTTCCGGAGGGTGTGATGAGCGAAGCCGAATTCAATTTGATGCTGGATGCCGTCCGGGACGCCATGATTCACGACACTTTCGCGCCTGCGGCGCTGGAGGACTTCGTGCCCCGCCCGTGGAGCTTCGACGCAGCGCTTAAGAAGCCGCTCAAGGCCGCGAATGACAATGAGGGCGCATGGCCCCTGCTGCCCTTTCCGGATGGCTGGTACGCCGCCTCCTGAAAACCTGCTGAAACCTCCTAGCCAAACCTGACGGCAGGCCACGGGTCTGCGATCAATTCTTGACGCTGTCCTTGTCATCCTGCGGCGCCCTGTCGGGCACATCAGGCGGGAAGATGCTGTCATAGATCGCGCGCGCCTCGGCAATAAGGCGAGCCCGCTCAAGCTCGGATTTCGGGATAAACCGGACGATCTCGCCCACGTGTGCTCCAGCGCTCGATTGATAGGACTGCATGCCTTCGCAGATGCGAAGTTTATGCCATCGGGCCTGAATCGAGGGTTTCCAGCAAGCCCCGGGCAATTCCGGTGGGCGCGGCTCGTGCAGTTGCTGTCCGCGCCCTTGGCGGACCGAACGGAATCACGATTTAGGCTGAAACATCAGAAGTTTGGTGATGGAGGCCACGACCAGAATTGAACTGGTGTACACGGTTTTGCAGACCGTTGCGTAACCACTCCGCCACGTGGCCCCGTAAGGGCGGACCAATATAGGGGATCAGGGGGTTAGGCAACCCCGGCCGGGCGCTTACGCCTTCTCACCGCGAGGCAATCAACCGCAGAATTGGGATCAGCCCAGGTCAGGACCGTTTGCCGCGGCGGAAGTCGCGCCGGCGGCCTTTGGGTTCCGGCTTTGGCGCGAGTTCAGGCATCTCGGCCTGGACTTCGCGATAACGCGTCAACAGCCGTTCAAAACTGGCGTTCAACGTCTCGGCGATGTCGGGGCGCCGCTCGAGCCCCGCGAGCAGCGTCGCCGCTGCCTCGATGGTCGACAGCCCGTCCTTGCGTGGCTCGCGACGCAGGCGACCGTAGCGCGATGGGTGCTTGGGGTTGAGGATCACGCGCTGGCATTTCAGCATCCAGGGATTGCGCCACCACAGCGCCTTGGCCTGGCTCCAGGTGCCGTCGAGCAGCACCACGCCTTCGAGCTTGCCAAAAATGGCACGCTGGTTCTCCGCGACCTCGCCCTTGCGGTTGAGCGCGACGATCTCGCCCTCGACGTCGAGGTCCGCGGCGCGCGCCGAACCGAGATAGAGCACAGCCCAGTGCGAGGCGTTCTCGACCGGACGGCCAAGCGCCTTGGACAGGCTCGGCCAGGACAGGCCGACCTTCACAGTCGCGTCTTCAAAGTGCCTGGCAAGCAGCCGCGCCGTGCCGAGCGCCCTGTCCTGCTCCTGCGGATGCTGCAGGATCAGGAGCGAGAGCTTGTTCTCGATCGGCGTGACAGTGTCGCAGATGCAGAGCGGCATCGGCTTCTGGCAGTGCGGGCATTCGGGGACAGGCTCAGGCGCTGCGGCCGTGGTCTCGGCTGGGTTCGACATGACCGCCGCTATACGCTCGGTACAGCCGTTCAACAACCTATTCCGCCGGCGCCGGCAGCGCACGCGGCTCGGACCGCCGACGCAGGCGGTCAATCAAGAGGTAAATCACCGGCGTGGTGTAGAGGGTGAGGACCTGCGAGACGAACAGGCCGCCGATGATGGTGATGCCGAGCGGACGGCGCAGCTCCGTGCCCGGCCCGGTCGCGACCACGAGCGGAATGCCAGCGAACAGCGCGGCCATGGTCGTCATCAGAATCGGACGGAAGCGCGCCTGGCAGGCCTCGAAGATCGCCTCCGCCGAGGACAGGCCGCGCTGGCGCTCGGCATCGAGCGCGAAGTCGACCATCATGATGCCGTTCTTCTTGACGATGCCGATCAACAGGATGATGCCGACGAAGGCGATCACCGTCAGCGGCGTATTGGTGATCTGCAGCGCCAGCAGCGCGCCGAGGCCGGCCGAAGGCAGTGTCGAGATGATCGTGAGCGGATGGGCGAGGCTCTCATAGAGCACCCCGAGCACGATATACATCGCCACCAGCGCGCCGAGGATCAAGAGCGGCTGCCGACTGCTGGTCCTGGCAAATTCGCCGGCATTGCCGTCAAAGCTGCCGCGGATGCCCTCGGGCATGTGCAATTCGTCGACCGCACGCTGGATGTTCCGCGTGGCAGCCTCGAGCACGACGTCAGGCAAGGTGTTGAACGATACCGTGGTCGATGGCACCGATTGCGAATGATAGACCGCGAGCGCGGCAAGCCCGCGCGTCGCGCGGACCACGGCCGACAGCGGCACCTGCACGCCACCAGCGCCGGCGACGTAGATGCGATCGAGATTGGACGGGTCGACCTGGAATTTCGGATCGATCTCCAGCACCGTCATGTACTGGTTGCGCTGAGTGTAGATGATCGAGATCTGGCGCTGCGAGAAGGCGTTGTTCAGGGCGTTGTCGATGTCCTGCACCCTGACGCCCAGCGCCGCGGCCTTCTGGCGATCAATGTTCAATGTCAGCTGGAGCCCGCCGGGATCGCGGTCGCTGGAGATGTCGGTGATGCCCTCCACCGTCTCCATCCGCTTGGCCACGATCGGCGCCCATTTCTGCAGCAGATCGAGGTCGGTGCTGGAGAGCGTATATTGGAAGTTGGAATCGCTCTGCCGCCCGCCGGCGCGCACGTCCTGGGCGGCGAACATGAACAGACGAATGCCGGGCACGGGATACAATGCCTTCCTGAGACGGTCGATCACGATCTGGGTCGAGACGTGATCGCGCTCTTCCGGCGGCTTCAGGCTGATGAACATGGTGCCACGATTCGAGGTCGCCGAACCGGGGCCCCCGACGCCACTGCCGACGGTCGACCCGATGCCGGCGACGGCCGGATCCTGCATCACGATGTCGGCGAGCCGCTGCTGCAGGCTCAGCATCGACTGGAACGAGATGTCGGCCGAGGCGCGCGTCGCGCCGATGACGAAGCCGGAATCGTCGACCGGGAAATCGGATTTGGGAACCTTGATGTAGAGCGTTACGGTTAGACCGATGGTGGCAAAGAAGACCAGCAGCGTCAGCAGCGGGAATTCGAGCACGGCGCGCAAGCTGCGGGCATAAAAGGCGACGATACGCGATAGCAAACCTTCAATGACGCGATCGAACAGCGTCGCGGTCTCCGACGTTGTCTGCCGGATATAATGGGCGCAGATCATCGGCGTCACCGTCAGCGACACCAGGGTCGAGACCACGATTGCGAAGGTCAGCGTCAATGAGAATTCACGCAGCAGGCGTCCCTGAATCCCGTTCATGAAAAGGAGCGGTGTGAACGCCGCGATCAGCGACAGGCTGATGGAAACCACGGTGAAGCCGATCTGTTTGGCGCCCTCGAGCGCCGCCCGCATCGGCCGCATGCCATGCTCGAGGTTGCGGAACATGTTCTCGATCATGACGATGGCGTCGTCGACGACGAAGCCGACCGAGATCGCCAGCGCCATAAGCGACAGATTGTCGATCGAGAAGCCGGCGACCCACATGCCGGCACAGGTGCCGGCCAGCGCCAGCGGCACCGAGATGCCGGCGGCGATCGTCGGCGTGATCCGACGCAGGAACACGAACACCACGACCATCACCAGGCCGGCGGTCGCAAGCAGCGTCCACTGCATATCCATCACGCTGGCGCGGATCGTGGTGGTCCGATCGACCAGCGTAGACACGTCAACGCCGGCCGGAATCCATTGCCTCAGCTCGGGAATCAGCGCCTTGACCCGGTCGACGGTGTCGATGACGTTGGCGTCCCCCTGCTTGGTGATCTGGATCAGCACCGCCGGCTGCTTGTTGAACCAGGCGATCGAGCGCGCGTTGCGGACGCTGTCCTCGATATCGGCGACGTCGGAGAGCCGGACGAAATTGCCGTTCGAGCTCTTGACCACGATGTCCCGGAATTCCTGCGCCGTGCGCATCTGCCGGTTCAGCGACAGCGTCTCGCTCTGGCGCTCGCCGTTGAAGATGCCGACGGGGCCAAGCGGGTTGGCGTTGATGATAGCGGTACGCACGTCGTCGGTGGCGATCCCCGCATTCGACAGCGCCACCGGGTTGAGCTGAATCCGAACCGCCGGCTGGTCGGCGCCCGATACCGTCACGTCGCCGACACCGGGTACCTGCGAGATGCGCTGCGCCAGCACGGTATCGGCGACGTCGTAAATCGCGCTCGCCGATAGCGTCTTGGAGGTCAGCGCCAGCACGAAGACCGGCGCGCCGGCCGTGTTCGCTTTCCGGAAGCGCGGCAGCGCCGGCAGGTCGCTGGGCAGGTCGACGAGGGCCGCGTTGATCGCGGCCTGCACATCGCGCGCCGCCTTGTCGATGTTGCGGCCGATGTCGAACTGGAGCTGGATGTTCGCGACGCCGAGCGACGACGTCGAGGTGATCTGGTTGATGCCGGCGATTTCACCGAGCCGCCGTTCAAGCGGCGCGGCGACGGTGGCCGCCATCACCGACGGGTCGGCGCCGGGACGGCTCGCCGAGACGAAGATGGCGGGGAAGTCGACGTTGGGGACGGAAGCGACGGGAAGGAACTCGTAGGCGACCGCTCCCAGCAGGAACAGCCCGATCGACAGCAGCGTGGTCGCGACGGGACGGCGGATGAACGGTTCCGAGAGCGATGCCATCACTGCATCCCCTCGGTCGCGCCGGCCGTGGGCGCCTCGGGCTCGGGCGGCGGCAGCGCCTGCTCGAGGCGGCGATTGATGCGGTCGAGCGCGAGGTAGATCACGGGCGTGGTGTAGAGCGTCAGCAGCTGGCTCAGGAGCAGGCCGCCGATGATGGAGATGCCGAGCGGAAAGCGCAGCTCCGCGCCGGTGCCGCTCTCGATCGCCAGCGGCAGCGCCCCGAACAGCGCCGCGAGCGTCGTCATCATGATCGGCCGGAAGCGCAACAGGCAGGCCTGCACGATGGCTTCATGGGCCGGCATGCCCTGCCCGCGCTCGGCCTCCAGCGCGAAGTCGATCATCATGATCGCGTTCTTCTTGACGATGCCCATCAAGAGGATGATGCCGATCAGGCCGATCACCGAGAGGTCCTGCCCAAACAGCATCAGCGCCAGGATGGCGCCGACGCCGGCCGATGGCAGCGTCGAGAGGATCGTGATCGGGTGGATGTAGCTCTCATAGAGCACGCCCAGCACGATGTAGATCGTGATCACGGCGGCGAGCAGCAGCCAGGGCTGGCCGGCCAGCGCCTTGGCGAATTCGGCGGCATCGCCAGCATAGACGCCGACGATGCTGTTGGGCATCTCGATCCGGGTCTCGATCGCTTTCACCGCCTCGACGGCATCGCCGAGCGCGGCGCCCGGGGCGAGGTTGAAGCTGAGCGAGATCGCCGGGAATTGCGCCTGGTGCGAGATCGCCAGCGGCGCCGTGGTGCGCTTCAAGGTCGCCACCGCATCGAGCGGCACTTGCGCGTTGGGCGCGCCGGCGGTCGCGCTGGCGCCGCCCGGCAGATACAGCTTTGACAGGATCGAGGGATCGCGCTGGTACATCGGCAGCGCCTCCAGCACCACGCGGTACTGGTTGGCCTGGCCATAGATGGTCGAGATCTGCCTTTGTGCAAAAGCATCGTTGAGCGTGTCGGTGATGGCCTGCAGGCTGACGCCGAGCTGGCCGGCGCGGGTGCGGTCGACCTCGAGCTGCGCGCGCAGGCCGCCCTCCTGGGCTTCCGAGGAGACGTCGCGGAACAAGGGATCGCGCCGCATTTCATCGACGAGCTTGCGTGCCCATTCCGACACCAGCGCCGCGTCGGTGCCGGTCAGCGTGTACTGGTATTGCGAGCGGCTCGACTGGGTCGAGATCTGCACGTCCTGCACCGGCTGGAAATAGACGGTCATGCCGGGAATGCCGGAGACCTTGTCCTTCAACCGGGCAATGACCGCTCCGATATCGTCGCGTCGCTCGCCACGCGGCTTCAGCGTCATGACGAGGCGCCCGACATTGGTGGTCGGATTGACCGAACCCGCGCCAATCACCGAGACGACGCCTGTGACGTCGGGATCGGCCTTGATGGCGTCGGCGGCATCGGCCTGCCGCTTCTGCATCTCGGCGAAGGAGACATCCGGGCCGGCCTCTGTCACCGCGGTGATCGAGGCGGTGTCCTGCAGCGGCAAGAACCCCTTTGGCGCGACGACATACAGGACGAGTGTTGCGGCCAGCGTCACGAAGGTCACCACCAGCGTGGTGCGCTGATGCCGCAACACCACGAGCAACGTGCGGTGATAGAATTCGACGGTGCGATCGATGAAGCGGCTGATGGCGGCGAGGCCCGGCACCGCCAGCTCCTCATGGGTGTGCTTGAGCAGGCGCGAGCACATCATCGGCGTCAGCGTCAGCGAGACCACCGCCGAGGTCACGACCGCAATCGTCAGCGTCAGCGCGAATTCGCGGAACATGCGTCCCACAAGACCCGACATGAACAAAAGCGGGATGAACACCGCGATCAGCGACACCGTCAGCGAGATCACTGTGAAGCCGATTTCACTGGCGCCCCTCAGCGAGGCTTGCATCGCGTTGTCGCCATTCTCCATGTGGCGGACGATGTTCTCGATCATCACGATGGCATCGTCGACCACGAAGCCGGTGCCGATCGTCAGCGCCATCAGCGAAAGATTGTCGAGGCTGAAGCCGGCAAAATACATGATGCCGAAGCTCGTGATCAGCGACAGCGGCAGCGCCACGCCCGCGATCAGTGTTGCGCGCAGCGAGCGCAGGAACAGCAGCACCACCAGCGTCACCAGCACGACGGCAAGCACGAGCGTAAACTGCACGTCGTGGACCGAGGCGCGAATGGTGACGGTGCGGTCTGAGACGATGGTCAGTTTTACGCCGGCCGGAATGGCACGCTGCACCTTCGGAATCTCGGCGCGGATCTGGCTGACGACGTCAATGACATTGGCGCCGGGCTGGCGCTGGATGTCGATGATGACGGCCGGCGTGCCCTGGTACCAGCCGCCGGTGCGGTCGTTCTCGAGCCCGTCGACGATCTGCGCGACGTCGCCGATCGTCACCGGCGAGCCGTTGCGATAGGCGATGATGATGGGACGGTAAGCCTCGGCGGCGGCGATCTGGTCGTTGGCCGCGATGATGTAGGACTGCTGGGCACCGTCGAGCGAGCCCTTTGGCCCGGAGACATTGGCGTTTGCGATGGCTGCGCGCAAGTCCTCCATGGCGATGCCGTAGGCGGCAAGCCGCGCCAGATCGGCCTGGATGCGCACGGCCGGCTTCAGCCCGCCGAGCACGGAGACGCGGCCGACGCCGGAGATCTGGCTGAGGCGTTGGGCCAGCAGCGTGTCGGCGATGTCGCTCATCGCCCGCAGCGAGATCGTGTCCGAGCGCAGCGCCAGCGTCATGACCGGCGCATCCGCCGGGTTCACCTTGGCGTAGGTCGGCGGGTAAGGCAGCGTCTTGGGCAGGACGCCAGCGGCGGCGTTGATCGCAGCCTGCACGTCCTGGGTCGCACCGTCGATGTCGCGGTTGAGGTCGAACTGCAGCGAGATCTGGCTGACGCCGAACGAGCTCGTCGAGTTCATCGCCGTCAGCGACGGGATCTGGCCGAGCTGCCGCTCCAGCGGCGCGGTGATCAGCGAGGCGATCACGTCGGGGCTCGCGCCCGGCAGCTGCGTCGTCACCTGCACCGTCGGGAAGTCGACCTGCGGCAGCGCCGAGACCGGCAGCGCGAAATAGCCGAGCAGCCCGCCGATCAGCAGCGCAATGCCAAGCAGCGAAGTTGCGATCGGCCGGCGGATGAAGGGTTCGGAGACACCCATGGGATACGCCTGCCGCGTCAGGCGGCTGTTGCCGGGATCATGGCTGCTTGGCTCCAGATCCGGATGATTGAGCCCCCGATGGTTGAGCCCCCGGCCCCGGCGCTGGGCCCGTCTGGCCCTTCTGGTCGCCTTCGCTGCTGTTCCGCTTGGCGCGGAATTCGCCGTCCTTGCCTTGTCCGTCCTTCTGGCCCTCCTTCGCCTGACCGCCCTTGCCGTCGGCTTGCGGAGCGCGCGTGCGCTTGCGCGGAGCGAGGTCGGCCGACGGCGTCTGCTCGTCGCGGCCGACGCTGACCTTGGAGCCGTCGGACAGATTGGCAAAACCGGTGGTTACGACCCGATCGTTCGGCGTCAGGCCGCTCGCAATCACCGCATCACGCTCGTTCTGCTGCGTCACCGTGACAGGCTTGGCCGTCACGACGTTGTCCTCGCCGATGACGTAGCTGAACGTGCCGATCGGCCCGCGCTGCACCGCCGAGGTCGGCACCACCAGCGCCTGGTTCAGCGTTTCGACCTTGAGGCGGACATTGACGAACTGCCCGGGCCAGAGCTGGTAATTGGCGTTGGGGAATTCCGCCTTGAGCCTCAGCGTGCCGGTGGTCTGGTCGACCTGGTTGTCGATGCCGGTGAGCTTGCCGGTGTCGATCACGGTGACGCCGTCATTGCCGAACACGTCGACCGACAGCGCGCCCTTCGCGGCAGCGGCATTGACGCGCATGATTTGCTGCTGCGGCAGGCTGAACCACACCGCGATCGGCTGCAATTGGGTGATGACGACGAGGCCGGTGGTGTCGGAGGCGTGGATGATGTTGCCCTGGTCGACCTGGCGCAGGCCGGCGCGGCCCGACAGCGGCGCCACGATCTTGGTGTAGCTCAGCGTCGCCGCCGCATTGTCGATTGCGGCCTGGTCGGCCTTGACCAACGCCTCGGTCTGCGCGACCGCAGCGCGCTGGGTGTCGGCCTGCTGCTTGGAGCCGGCATTGGAGGCAGCTAACTGCTCGTAGCGCGCAAGGTCGATGCGCTGGTTGGCGAGCTGGGCCTCGTCCTGTGCCTTCTTGGCTACGGCCTGGTCATAGGTCGCCTGGTAGAGCGCGGGGTCGATCTCGCCGAGCACGTCGCCCTTTTTGACGTCCTGGCCTTCGGTGAACTTCACCGCGATCAGCTTGCCGTCGACCTGGGAGCGCACGGTGACCGTGTTGAGCGCGCGGATGGCGCCGACGCCGTCGAGATAGACCGGCACGTCCTGCACGCGCGGCGTCGCCGCCAGCACAGGCACCGGCAGATCGGGCCGAGCGTTGCGGTCATTTGCCGGCTTCTGATGCCACGCGATCCAGCCGAGATAGCCGAGACCGCCGAGGATCGCGAGCGTGATCAGAGTCATGACAAAGCCGCGGCCGCGCGACTTCTTCGCCATCCCCGCTTTCGCGCCGTCCTTTGTATCCGGCTTAAAGAGCATTGACCGGTTTCTCCATTCGCGGCTCCCAGCCGCCGCCGAGCGCCTGATACAGGCTCACGATGGCAAGAAGCCGTGCGAGCTGCGCCTGTGACAGGGTGTCTTCGGCCTGGAACAGCGTCAGCTGGGTGTTGAGCACGGTCACGATATCGGCCGTGCCGGCGCGCAGCTGCTGCTCGGCGAGATCGAAGGCGCGCCGCGAGGCGTTGACCACGTCGCGCTGCAATTGCAGCTTGATCGTGGTCTGCTTGATTGAAAATAGTGCGTTGTCGACGTCGGTGAAGGCCTGGACGATGGTTTTGCGGTAGGTCTGCAGCAGTTCGTCCTGCCGCGCCTTGGCATATTCGAAATTGCCGAGGATCTTGCCGCCGTCGAAGATCGGCTGGGTCGCGCTGCCGACCAGCTGGAAGAACGCCGCGTGCGGCTGGAACAGCGAAAACAGCGCCGAGCTCTGATAGCCGCCATTGCCGGTGAGCTGGATGCTCGGGAAGAACTGCGCGCGGGCGTTGCCGATATTCGCGGTGGCGGAGGCGAGCTGCGCCTCCTGCCGGCGGATATCAGGCCGCTGCGTCAGCAACTCCGACGGCAGCCCGGGCGTGACACGCGGAATGGCGATCCGGTCCAGCGAGCCGCCGGCAAGGCGCACGCTCTCCGGCGGGCGCGACACCAGCACGGCAAGCGCATTGGCGTTCTGGTCGAGGGTCTGGCGCAAGGGCGGCACCAACGCCTTCTGGTTGGCGAGCACACTCTCCTGCTGGGCGACGTCGAGGTCGGTCCCCGTCCCGGCCTTGCGGCGCTCGCGGATGGCATCGAGGATGCGCTGGGCGCTGGCGATGTTGCGCTGGGCGGTGCGCAGGCGGTCCTGTGAGGCCAGCACCTGGAAATAAGCATTGGCAACGGCGGCGAGCGTCGTCAGCGCGACGGTGTCGCGATCGAAGCGGTTGGCCTTGGCGGTCTCCTCCGCCGTTTGCAGCGCATCGCGGTTCTGGCCCCAGAAGTCGAGCTGATAGCTCGCGCTCAGCGACGCCTGGTAGTTGACGACCTCACGGCCGCCATTGGTAAGCCCCGAAGCCGAGGAGCCGGAGGTGCGCGAATAAGTCTCTTGTCCCGTTCCCGACAGGCTCGGCAACAGCGCCGCGCCCGCCTGGCGCGCCTGCGCATCGGCCTCGACGATGCGGGCGACCGCGGCAGCGATATCGAGGTTGACGGTCTGCGCCTCTTCCATCAGCTGCGTCAGCTCGGCCGAGCGGAAGCCGCGCCACCAATCCAACGAGGGCGGTGCGTCCGCCTTCCCGGCATATTTGTACTGCGTGGGGACATCGAGCGCGGGATCGGGAAGGTCCTGGGTCAACACGCAGGCGCCCGAGCTCGAGGCCAGGAATAGCACGGCGACCGCACGCAGCATTCGGGGGGCAGCCCCGAGGACTTGCCCGAGGACTTGCCCAAGGACTTGCCGCCTGACAAGGGCCGGAACCCGCTGTGTCACATCCACCCCCCGACGGGCAGGTCATGCCGCTCCCGCGCGGCCGGACGAGCCGATAGGCGGGCGGGCGGCCGGAGGCCATTCTGTAACTCGTTCACAACGTGATGCTTTCTGCGGAACCGGAGATTCATACTAGCCGGGCGCGGAACTGCGGGACAGTCCCGCACCCGCGAAACGCACAGCCGATCACGCCCGCGATCCGATCGTCGGAATGAAGAAGATCCCTGTCTTGCAGCGGCTTTTTCGATTCCAGAAAGGTCCGGAAACACATCAAGCTTACAAAGATTTCATGTGATATTGCAGCCACAGTGGCCCCGAAGACGCAAAGCCAAGGGCCTGCTCTCCACTGAAACCCCCGCCGCAACGCATCGTAGCTTGTCCAGCACGAGGCAGGGACATTGACGCATGCGCATCGCGGTCATCGGAACGGGCATCGCCGGCAACACGGCGGCCTGGACGCTTTCCCAGCGCTACCCGGTGACGATCTATGAGCGCGAGCTGCGTCCAGGCGGCCACAGCCACACCGTCACCATCGACTATCAGGGCACGCCTGTAACCGTGGATATCGGCTTCATCGTCTACAACGAGCTCAACTATCCCGATCTGACCGCAATGTTCGCCCATCTCGGCGTTGCGACGGTCGCAAGCTGCATGAGTTTTGCGGTGTCCGCCGACGGTGGCCGTTTCGAATGGCGCGGCGGTGGCAATGATTGGTGGGCGACCGGGGCCGGCCTGTTTGCCCAACCGGCCAATCTGCTCTCCCCGTCCTACCTGCGGATGCTGACGGAGATCCCGGCGTTCGGCCGCCAAAGTATCGACGACCTTCGGAGCGGCCGCCTCAGCGGACTGACGCTCGGCGCCTATTTCCGCCAGCGGCGGTTCTCCAAGCGACTTCTGACCGACTATCTCGCCCCCATGGGCGCTGCGATCTGGTCGGCTCCTGCGCACGACATACTAGACTTTCCGGCCGAGAACTTCGTCGCTTTCTTCGACAATCATCGCCTGCTGCACTACGACCGGCCGGTCTGGCGCACGGTGAGGGGCGGCAGCCAGACCTATGTCGGGCGGCTCCAGGCCGCGTTCAGGGACCGCATCCGGCTCGGCTGCGCCGTGACCTCGATCGCGCGCACGTCGCACGGCGTCGTGGTCGGTGACAGCCACGGCCGGCACGAGAGTTTCGACCATGTGGTGATCGCAGCGCATAGTGACCAGGCGCTCGCGATGCTGTCTGATGCAGACAAGCGCGAGCGCGACATCCTCGGCGCCATCAACTATTCTCCGAACAAGGTCTATCTGCATCGCGACGTCAGGCTGATGCCGAAGCGGCGCCGCGCCTGGGCGTCTTGGAATTTCCTGCGCTGGCAGCGCGAGGGAGCGGCGATGAACGACGTCGCGGTGACCTACTGGATGAACCGGCTTCAAGGGATCGACGCCGACAAGCCGTTGTTCGTCAGCCTCAACCCGCCCTTCGAACCCGCGCCCGAGCTCACCTTCGGTCAATATCTGTGCGAGCATCCGCAGTACAATGCGGCGGCCTTTGCAGCCCAGAAGCGCCTGGCGGAGATCCAAGGCCCGCGGCACACCTGGTTTTGCGGCGCCTGGACCGGCTACGGCTTTCACGAGGACGGCTTGCGCTCGGGCCTTTCGGTTGCCGAAGCGCTGGGGGTGACTGCGCCCTGGCGCACGGGCCCCGTCGAGCTGGCGGAGGCGGCGGAGTAGCGCGATGGCGAGGACAGCCCTTCCGGCATCGGATGCCGCCGCGCTCTATTTCGGCGACGTTATGCACGCGCGGCTGAAGCCGACGGGCCATCGCTTCAGCTACCGCGTCATGAGCCTCCTGATCGATCTCGACCGGCTGGATGAGGCTAACAGGCAGTCGGCGCTGTTCGGCGTCAATCGCGCCGCGCTCTACAGTTTTCACGAGAAGGATCACGGCCCGCGCGACGGCTCCTCGCTACGCGCCTATGCGGAGCGCTGCGCTGCCGCTGAAGGCATCGACCTCCACGGCGGCCGGGTCGAGTTGTTGTGCTATCCCCGCCTGCTCGGCTACGGCTTCAATCCACTCTCGGTCTATTTTTGCCGTAACACCGCCGGCGAGCTGGTGCTGGTGATCTACGAGGTGCGCAACACCTTTGGCGAGATTCATCCGTACGTGTTGCCTGTCGGGGCCGGCGAGCTGAATGCCGCGGGTCTGCGGCAGCAACAGGACAAGCTGTTCTACGTCTCGCCCTTCGTGCCGATGGCGATGCGCTACCATTTCCGGGTGCTGCCGCCGTCCGACACGGTCAAGCTGCGCATCCTGGAGACCGACCACGACGGCCCGCTGCTCGCGGCGACCTTCAGCGGTCGCCGCCGGGCTCTGACCACGCCTGCCCTGTTGCGATCGTTCTTCAGCCTGCCGCTCGTCAGCCTCAAGGTGATGGCGGCGATCCACTGGGAGGCGCTGCGGCTCTGGCTGAAAGGAGCGCGGCTGGTGCCACACCCCGATGCCGCAGGGCAGCGCAGCGACGAAACCATCTTGGCGCAGGGCAAATCGCACCCCTATATTATTTGATCGCTGACCGTTTGCGGGGCGCTCGGGTCAAGCAACAGAGCGGGATGGGCGCACTCGGCTCGCGGTTGGACAGTATCCGTCGGGACCATGGATCTGCCGATGTCGAATGCCATTTCGGTAACACCTGATGACGTCGAGACAGTGTTCGCCGACCTGCCGCGCATCGTTCGCCTTGCGCTGGCCTTCGGGTCGCGGCTGCGACGCGGCACGCTCGACGTCACTCTGCCCGACGGCCGTGTGATCCGGCTCGGCGGACACGAGCCGGGTCCTGAAGCCGCGATGCGGCTGCACAATTACGGCTTCGCATCGCGCCTGATCAACGGCGGCGACATCGGCATTGCCGAAGCCTATCTCGCCGGCGATTGGGACACGCCTGATCTCACGCAGTTTCTGTACCTGTTCTGCGTCAACCATGACCTGATCCAGGCCATGCTGCGCGACAAACCGCTGATGCGGTTCGTGCAGATGGTGCAGCACTGGTTCAACCGCAACACGCGCCGCCAGGCGAGGCGCAACATCCACGCCCATTACGACATCGGCAATGCGTTCTACTCGGCCTGGCTCGATCCGAGCATGACCTATTCGTCGGCGCTGTTCGAAGGCTCGACCACCGATCTCACGGCAGCCCAAACCAACAAGTACCGCCGCCTCGCCGAGGCACTCGACCTGAAGCCCGGCCAGAAGCTGCTCGAGATCGGCTGCGGCTGGGGTGGCTTTGCCGAATTCGCCGCCAAGACCTTTGGCGCGCGCGTCGTCGGCCTGACCATCTCGACCGAGCAGCGCGATTTTGCGCAGAAGCGCATCCACGAAGCAGGGCTTGCCGAACAAGTCGAGATCCGGTTGCAGGATTATCGCGACGAGCGCGATCGCTACGACCGGATTGCCTCCATCGAGATGATCGAGGCGGTCGGCGAGCAATTCTGGCCGCGCTATTTCGCCCAGCTGCGCGACCGCCTGCTGCCGGGCGGATTGGCAGGCATCCAGGCCATCACGATCCAGGACCGGCTCTTCCAGGGCTACCGACGCGAGGTCGATTTCATCCAGCGCTACGTTTTTCCAGGCGGCATGCTGCCCTCGCCTGCCGTGCTGAAATCGCTCGGGGACAGGTTCAGCATACCCGTCATCCGTGAGCGCATCTTCGGGCAAGATTATGCCAAGACGCTCGCCACCTGGCGGAATAATTTCCGCGCGGCATGGCCGGCTCTCGCTCCCCTCGGCTTCGACGACCGGTTCCGGCGGCTGTGGGAGTATTATCTCGCCTATTGCGAGGCCGGATTCCTGTCCGGCAATATCGACGTCCGGCAGGTCATCTTCGCAAAGCAGCAATGAGAGTTAAGGCCCTCGCCTTGCAAGGGGTCCTTGTATGGCTGGCGACCCTACTTTAGGCTCTGACGACTTTCTCGCCCCCAGCCGGTAATTGCCTGACATGACCATCAAAAACGACGTTGTCGAAGCCATCGGCAACACCCCGCTGATCAAGCTCAAGCGCGCATCCGAACTGACCGGCTGCACCATTCTCGGCAAGGCCGAGTTCATGAATCCCGGCCAGTCGGTCAAGGACCGCGCCGGCAAATGGATGATCCTGGAGGCTGAGAAGCGCGGCGAGCTGAAGCCGGGCGGCCTCGTGGTGGAAGCAACCGCCGGCAACACCGGCATTGGGCTCGCGGTGGTCGCGAGCGCGCGCGGCTATCGTACGCTGATCGTGATCCCGGAGACGCAGAGCCAGGAGAAGAAGGATTTTCTGAAGCTGTGCGGTGCCGAGCTGCTGGAATCGCCGGCGCTGCCCTATTCCAATCCGAACAATTACCAGCATGTCGGCCGCCGTCTTGCCGACGAGCTGCGCAAGACCGAGCCGAACGGCGTGCTGTTCGCCGACCAGTGGAACAACCTCGACAATGCCAAGGCGCATTACGACTCGACCGGTCCCGAGATCTGGGCGCAGACCGGCGGCAAGATCGACGGCTTCGTCTGTTCGGTCGGCAGCGGCGGCACGCTCGCCGGCGTCAGCCGTTTTCTGAAAGAAAAGAACAAGGACATCCGGATTGCCTGCGCCGATCCGCACGGCGCCGGCATGTTCGAATATTTCAGGACCGGCGAAGCCAAGGCGACGCCCGGCGACTCCATCACGGAAGGCATCGGGCTCGGCCGCAAAACCGCGATCGTCGAGAGCGCCAGGGTCGATGACGCCTTTCTCATTCCGGATGCGGAAGCTGTGAGTGTGATCTACGAGCTGCTGCAGCACGAAGGCCTATGCCTCGGCGGCTCAACCGGCATCAATATTGTCGGCGCGATGCGGCTCGCCAAGCAGCTCGGACCAGGCAAGACCATCGTCACCATTCTCTGCGATTCCGGCAGCCGCTATCAGTCGAAGCTGTTCAATGCCGACTTCATGCGGGCCAAGAACCTGCCCGTGCCGGAATGGCTGGAGAAGCGCAGCAACATCAAGCTGCCGTTCGTCTAGCTCGATCGGTCGGCTCCAGCTGCCTAGCTCAGCGCAGGATCTGGCTCAGGAACAGCTTGGTGCGGGCGTGTTGGGGCGCGGCGAAGAATTCGTTCGGCGTGTTGGCCTCGATGATCTGGCCGGCGTCCATGAACACCACGCGGTTGGCGACTTCCTTGGCAAAGCCCATCTCGTGGGTGACGACCAGCATGGTCATCCCTTCCTCGGCGAGGTCGACCATGGTGTCGAGCACCTCCTTGACCATTTCGGGATCGAGCGCCGAGGTCGGCTCGTCGAACAGCATCACCTTCGGGTTCATGGTCAGCGCGCGCGCGATGGCGACGCGCTGCTGCTGGCCGCCGGACATCTGGCCGGGAAACTTGTTGGCCTGGTGCGGGATCTTGACCCGCTCCAGGAACTTCATCGCGGTGGCTTCGGCATCCTTCTTGGGAATGTTGCGGACCCAGATCGGCGCCAGCGTGCAATTGTCGAGCACGGTGAGATGCGGAAACAGGTTAAAGCTCTGGAACACCATGCCGACCTCGCGGCGCACCGCGTCGACATGCTTGAGGTTCGGCCCGAGCTCGATGCCGTCGACGACGATCTCGCCCTCCTGGAACTCCTCGAGCGCGTTGATGCAGCGGATCAAGGTCGACTTGCCCGAGCCCGAGGGGCCGCAGATGACGATGCGCTCGCCCTTGCTGACGTCGAGATCGATGTCGCGGAGCACGTGAAACTCGCCGTACCATTTGTTCAGGCCGGAAATCTTGACGATGGGGTCGGACATGGTGGCCTCGATCAATTGCGGCGGTGGGCGTTGAGGCGGTGCTCGACGAAGAGCGAGTAGCGGGACATTCCAAAGCAGAAGATGAAGTAGATGATGCCGACGAAGGCAAAGCCGGTGAACGCGGTCGATGGCGTGGTCCAGACCGGATCGGCGAATGAGGCGCGCAGCGAGCCGAGCAGATCGAACAGCGCGACGATCGACACCAGCGAGGTGTCCTTGAACAGCGAGATGAAGCTGTTGACGATGGCGGGAATGACGTGGCGCAGCGCCTGCGGCAGCACGATCAGCGATGTGGTCTTCCACCAGGACAGGCCGAGCGCGGAGGCCGCCTCGCCCTGCCCGCGCGGCACCGCTGCCAGACCGCCGCGCAGGTTCTCGGCCTGATAGGCGCCTGTGAACAGGGAAACGCCGATCAGCGCGCGCACCAGCCCGTCGACGGTGAAGTTGCCCGGCAGGAATAAGGGCAGCATGTAGGTCGCGAAGAACAGCACCGTGATCAGCGGCACCCCGCGCCAGAACTCGATATAGGTGATCGAGAAGATCCGGATCAGGGGAATGGTCGAGCGCCGGCCGAGCGCGAGCGCGACGCCGATCGGCAGGGACGCCACGATGCCGGTAATGGCGATCACCAGTGTCACCAGCAGCCCGCCCCACAGCCGCGTATCGACGATCGGCAAGCCGCCGTGATCGAGCCCCATCAGCTTGATCACCGCGGCAATTCCGGCGAAGGTGGCGAGGCTTGTGATCAACGGCCGCAATCCGGCCCGCGCGCCGCCACCGAGCACGAACAGGATCACCGAGACGACCACGGCCGTGATCAGGAAGTCGAGCCAGGGCCCCTGTCCTGCCGCCTGCATCTGGTCGCGTAGCCAGGTCAGTGGAAAGATCACCCAATGCAGCAACGTGCCGATCAGCGCGATGACGCTGCCGATCGCCCACAGCAGCGGGCCGACGGCCGAGGTCTTGCTCAGGCCGACCACAACCGCACCGGCTCCGCTGATGCTGTCGGCGAACAATTGCAGCAGGCCTGCAACCCAGCTCACGCCGAAGCCGGCGATGCCGCCGCCATGCAGCAGAAAGAAAGCAACGGCGGGAAACGCAAAGAAGAACAGTCCGGCATTCACGCTCTTGGCCGGCAGCCGCGGAATCAGCAGCGGCAGAAGCAGCACAGCGCCGAGCGCGAAGGTCAGGGTGACCCGCCAGCGTTCGGCCTCGGGATAGAAGCCGTAGATAAGCTGCGTGGACTTGGCCTGGATAAAGGGCCAGCAGGCGCCGACCGGATGACCGACATTCTCGGCAAGGCAGGCCGTGCGGTCCTTGCCGCTCCAGACCGCATCGACCAGCAGGAACTTGAAGCTTGGAACAACGATGTACCAGATCAGCAACAGGCCCAGGATGGTCAGCAGGATATTGGTCGGCGAGTTCAACAGGCGCGTGCGGACGAAGCCGGCAAAGCCGGTGGTCTTCACCGGCGCCGGGCGCTCGGCAACCAGGTCCTGTCGGACATAGGACGACGCCACGATATCGGTCATGCACCCAGGCTCCGGCTGATGCGCCAGCCATAGACGCTCATGATGGCGCTGGTGACGAGCGAGGTGAGCAGATACACGCCCATCGTCATGGCGATGATCTCGATCGCCTGTCCGGTCTGGCTCAATGCCGTGCCGGCGAACACCGAAACGAGATCGGGATAACCGATCGCGACCGCAAGCGACGAGTTCTTGGTCAGGTTGAGGTACTGGTTGGTGAGCGGCGGCACGATCACGCGCATGGCTTGCGGCACCACGATCAGCCGCAAGGTCGCGCCTCGGCTAAGGCCCAGCGAGGAGCCCGCCTCCATCTGCCCCTTGTGGACCGAGAGGATTCCTGCACGCACGATCTCGGCGATGAAGGCCGCGGTATAGGTCGACAGCCCCACTGTCAGCGCGACGAATTCCGGAATGACCCGCGCCCCGCCGGCAAAGTTGAATCCCTTCAGCTGTGGAAATTCGAACGTGACGGGAGGACCGAAGGCAAGGATCGTCGCGAGCGGCAATCCGACAAGCAAAATCAGTACGTATGGCCAGATCCGGATCACGCGGCCCTGACCGAACAGCGCCCTCTTCGCGTAGCTGCGCAACGCCAGCGACGCGACAAGGCCGAGCGCCAGCGCGGCAAGGAAAGGAACGAGGCCAGGCTGCCCCAGCGCCGACGGCACGATCACACCACGATTGTTGAGAAAGAAGGCGCCGAGGACCGACACGCTTTGCCGCGGCGACGGCAGCGCCGCGAGCACGGCGAGATACCAGAACAGGATCTGGAACAGCAGCGGCAGGTTTCGGATCGCCTCGACATAGAGGCCGCCGACGCGCGACACCAGCCAGTTCGGCGACAGACGGCAGAGCGCCACGACGAAACCGATCACGGTGGCAAAGAAGATGCCGACCACCGAGACCAGCAGCGTGTTCAGCACGCCGACCAGGAACACGCGGAAATAGGTATCTGACGCCGAATAGGAAATCAGGGTCTGATTGACGTCGAAGCTGGCGCTGTTTTGCAGGAACCCGAAGCCCGCGGCAATGTGCTGGGTTTCCAGGTTGGTGCGGGCATTGGATATGATCTCATAGGCCATCCATGCCAGGATCGCGCCAAAGACAAGCTGGACGGCGACGCCGTTCCAGCCTGCCTTGCCACCAAGCGCGCGCCGGAGCTTCAGCGCGATCTGCGGTGGCGGTTTCCGGGCCTCGACGCCCATCGGCGCAGCCTTCGCTTTGCCGATCAGCGGATCGGCGGCGCGTATTGCAGGCCGCCCTTGGACCAGAGGGCGTTGACGCCGCGGGCGATCTTGAGCGGCGAGCCGGCGCCGACGTTGCGATCGAACGACTCTCCATAATTGCCGACCGCCTTGACGATCCGGATCACCCAATCCTTGGTAAGGCCAAGCTGTTCGCCGAGATTGCCGTCGGTGCCGAGCACCCGCTTCAGCTCCGGCTTGTCGGACTTCACCATCTCGTCGACGTTCTTCTGGGTGATGCCGAGCTCCTCGGCCGTGACCATCGCAAACAGCGTCCATTTCACGATGTCGAACCACTGATCATCGCCGTGACGCACCATCGGACCCAGCGGCTCCTTGGAAATGATCTCGGGCAGCACAACGTGATCGGCAGGATTCGTCAGCTTCAGGCGGGTGGCATAGAGTCCGGACGAATCGTCGGTGAAGACGTCGCAGCGCCCCGACTCGTAGGCCTTGACGGTCTCGTCGATCGTGCCGAACGCGATCACCTCATACTTCATGTTGTTGGCCTTGAAGTAGTCGGCGAGGTTCAGCTCGGTGGTGGTGCCGGTCTGGACGCAGACGGAGGCGCTGTTGAGCTCCAGGGCTGAATTCACCTTGAGCGACTTCTTCACCATGAAGCCCTGCCCGTCATAATAAGTCACGCCGGTGAAATTGGCGCCAAGCGAGGTGTCGCGCGATATCGTCCAGGTGGTGTTGCGCGACAGCACGTCGATCTCGCCGGATTGGAGCGCCGTGAAGCGGTCCTTGGCAGACAGCGACACGAACTTGACCTTGGTCGGATCATTGAAGACCGCGGCGGCGATCGCGCGGCAAACGTCGACGTCAATGCCGGTCCAGTTGCCCTTGTCGTCGGGCGAGGAGAAGCCGGGCAGGCCCTGGCTGACGCCGCAGGACAACATGCCCCGATCCTTGATGGTCTTGAGCGTTTGCGCGTCAGCAGCTTGGGCTGAGAGGCCGGCGGCGAGAGCAAGAGAGAGAGCCAGGGTTACACGTTTCATGGGCTTCAAGCCTTTCAAAGTCATCTCAAGGTCGGGAACGGAATCCCTGCAAGGACACGCCTTGCAAGAGTCATGCTGGAAAACCTTGCCGAACACCCGCCCATCCCAGGGAGCCATACCTTAATCCTCGCCGCTGGCGCCCGCCGCTGTGGCTGTGGCGCAAGGTCCGGTCAGACGAAGGATCGAAGGTCGCGGCAGGCCCCTCAACATGCGGCGACTGAATAGCACCTGCGCATCACAGAACGACTGGCGAGCCGGGTCAAGGGGTTGACGGGACTCTTCTGTGTTCTGTTATTAACGATCGCGGCCCCGAGGCCGCCCCGGCCGTGCGGTCCGCGCCCGGCGGAAACGCTTTTTTGAAAGCAGACGCATGGATTCCTCGCACTCCGCAGAGCAGCACGCCGAAACCCGCCTGGTCACCTCCGGTCGCGACACCAAGGCGCAGAAGGGGTTCGTCAATCCGCCCGTGTTCCACGGCTCGACCGTGCTCTATCCCACCGCCGAGGACCTGCATGCCCACCGCGGCGAGTTCACCTATGGCCGCCACGGCACCCCGACCACCAGGGCGTTCCAGGACACGCTGATGGCGCTGGAGGGACCGCAATGCGCCGGCGTCGGCATCGTGCCGTCGGGCCTTTCGGCGATCTCCACCACCCTGCTCTCGGTGCTGAAGACCGGCGATCACATCCTCGTTGTTGACAACATCTATCGGCCCTCACGCAATTTCTGCAACGGCATGCTCGCCCGTTACGGCGTCCAGACAACCTATTTTGATCCGCTGATCGGCGCCGGCGTCGAGAAGCTGTTCAAGCCCAATACCCGCGCCGTGCTGGTCGAGGCGCCAGGCTCGCAATCCTTCGAGATGCCTGACATCCGCGCCATCGCCGACGTCGCGCATGGGCGGGACGCGCTCGTCGTCGACGACAACACTTGGGCGACGCCGCTCTATCACCGCTCGCTCGAACAGGGCGTCGACATCTCCATGCAGGCGGCCACCAAATATATCGGCGGCCATTCCGACATCATGTTCGGCACGATCTCGGCCAATGCCAGGGCCTGGCCGCAGATAGCCGAAGGCATCCGCCTGCTCGGTGTCTGCGCCGGCCCCGACGATGTCTTCCTCGCACTGCGCGGCCTGCGCACGCTGTCGGTGCGGCTCGCGCAGCATCATCGCTCGGGTCTGGAGATGGCGCGCTGGCTCGCTGGCCGGCCGGAAGTGGCGCGCGTGCTGCATCCGGGGCTCGAGACCGATCCGGGGCACGCGATCTGGAAGCGCGACTTCACCGGCGCCTCCGGCCTGTTCAGCATCGTGCTGAAGCCCGCGCCGCAAAAGGCGGTCGACACCATGCTGAACACGCTCAAGCTGTTCGGCATGGGTTTTTCCTGGGGCGGTTTCGAAAGCCTGGCGATTCCCTTCGATTGCGATGCCTACCGCACCGCGACCAAATGGGCACCGGGCGGCCCGACGCTGCGACTCCACATCGGGCTCGAGAGCGTCGACGACCTCAAGGCCGATCTCGACCGCGGCTTCGCTGCCCTCAAAGCGGCGATGTGAGCCTGCTCACGCGCCATTCCGCCTGCGCACGCGCCAATGCGCGCCGCGAGAACGTGCAGGAGCACCGGACGTTGACGCCGACGAGCCAACAAGGGGTTGATCCGCCGACGTTTGGCGTTAGCCTGCCCCCTTCGACTCCAGGTCCGGACACGGAGAATGGGTACGTTGGTTCTGCTCGATCTGATGGGTGGCGTGGCGCTGTTGCTGTGGGGCCTGCATATGGTCCACAGCGGGATTTTGCGTGCGTTCGGTCCTGACCTCAGGCATCTGCTCGGCAAAGCCCTCGGCAACCGCTTCAGCGCCTTCGCCGCCGGCCTTGGCCTCACCGCGCTGCTCCAAAGCAGCACGGCAACGGCCCTGCTCACCAGCTCTTTCGCCGCCGAGGGTCTGCTGAGCCTCGTCGCTGCGCTTGCCATCATGCTCGGGGCCAATGTCGGCACAACCCTGATCGTGCAGGTGCTGTCGTTCAATATCGCCGCCGTTGCGCCCGTGCTATTCGTGCTCGGCCTCGTCGCCTTCCGCGCGGGCCCGCGCTCGCGGATCAAGGACATCGGCCGCGTCTGCATCGGCCTCGGCTTGATGCTGCTGTCGCTGCACATCCTGCTCGACACGCTGGCGCCGGCGGAGAATGCGCCCGGCATGCGGGTGGTGATGACGGCGATCACGGGTGATCCCGTCCTTTGCATCGTGATTGCCGCCCTCCTCACCTGGCTGGTGCATTCGAGCGTCGCCAGCGTGCTGCTGATCATGTCGCTGGCCTATTCGCAGTTCATCACGCCGTATGCGGCTCTCGCTTTGGTGCTTGGCGCCAATCTTGGCAGCGCCATCAATCCCGTGTTCGAAGGCACCAAGCGCGACGACCCCGCGAGCTACCGCCTGCCGGTCGGCAATCTCGTCAACCGCGTGGTCGGTATCGCACTGGTCCTGCCCTTCCTGGGCACGATCGCGGATCACATCCACGCCTGGCAGCCGGACCTTGCCCGGATGACGGCCGCCTTCCATGTCGCGTTCAATGTCGGCACGGCCATCCTCTTCGTCGGCCTGCTCGATACCCTGTCGCGTCTGCTCACCCGGCTGCTGCCCGATCGCGTGCAGGAAACCGATCCCGCCCGGCCGCGCTATCTCGATGAGACCGCGCTGGAGACTCCGTCACTGGCGCTTGCGGACGCCGCCCGCGAAACCCTGCGCATGGGCGATCTGGTCGAGACCATGCTGCGCAAGGTGATGGCCGCGATGATGACGGGCGATCGTTCGCTGGTCGACCAGGTCTCCAAGATGGACAACATCGTCGACGGCCTCGACGAGGCCATCAAGCTCTACGTCACCAAGCTGACCCGCGGCAGCCTCGACGAGAGCGAGGGCCGGCGTGCGATGGAGATCATCTCCTTCGCCATCAACCTCGAACATATCGGCGATATCATCGACAAGAACCTGAGCGAGCTCGCCACCAAGAAGATCAAGCGGCGCTTCCAGTTCTCGCCCGAGGGCGCGGACGAGCTCGCCGCCTTCCACAAGCGCACGATGGATTCGCTGCGGATCGCTTTCGGCGTGTTCATGTCGGGCGATGCCAACGAGGCCCGCAAGCTGCTGGTGGAAAAGACCGCGCTGAAGAACACCGAGCTCGCCGCCGTCGAGCGCCATCTCGACCGCCTGCGCGAGGGCCGGCCCGAGACGATCGAGACCACATCGCTGCACCTGGATGTGCTGCGCGATCTCAGGCGCATCCACTCGCATATCTGCTCGGTCGCCTATCCTGTGCTGGATGCGGCGGGCGAGCCCTATCGCCGTTCCGAGGCGGAGACATCAGCCCTGCCCGCCTCAGGCGCGACGGCGCTGCCGCGCTAGGGCTGCGCGCACCAGCACGGCACCGCCCGACAGCAACAGCCCCGCTGCGCAAAGCAGCGTCGGGGCGATCCACAATGTCAGGAACGACAGCAGGCGAGCATCGCCGGGGCGCTGCGGATCGTAGGCGATCCTGACCGGCTCGCCATCGGCATAGGGCTGTGCGGTCGATCCGGATGGGGAGGTGAACGTCATCACGCGGCCGTCGCGTGTGGTGAATTGAAAGGTCGGATGGAGAAACGTGCCGCCGTGGTTTCCACCGCTTCGTGCGACGGCACCGACGAAGCGCGCTTCGGTCTGCTCGGCCCTGGCAAGAAAAGCGATCGTGTCGCCCAGATCGAAAAGGCCGCGCCCGAGCAAGGTCAGGCCGACCAGGAGGACCAACAGGAACAGAGCTAGCGGGATTTTGCCCATGCCGATCCGGAGATTTGCATATCGACGCGAGCCCTGAATCAGCGATCCAACGTCTTCGACGCGCGGCCGCGGTTCTTGATGATCAGCATGATGTTGCGGACGTAGATGATCGTCGCCAGCGCCTGTCCGAGGATGATGACGGGCTCACGTTTGACGACGCCGTAGACCAGCGTCATCAAGCCGCCGCCCATCGAGCAGAACCAGAACGCCATCGGCACTACGCTGTTGCCGGCGCGCTCGCTCGCGATCCACTGCACCAGGAAACGCGCGGTGAAGAACAGCTGCGCAACCAGGCCGAACGCCAGCCAGAAATCGAACTTGGCGACGAAGACGTCGTAGAGATAATTGCTCAACGCCTGTCCGTATTGGATGATCATGCGTTCACCTCAGTTACTTCCGGCGTCGGCTTCTTGCGGCGGATCAACCACCACACGCCGGCGAGATCCATGATCCCGATCCATAGCCGGTCGAAGAAGCCGTAATTGGACACGCCGGAATGGCGGGGCCGGTCGACCACGTCGACATAGGCGATATCGAAGCCTTCGCGGCGCATCAGCGCCGGCAGGAAGCGATGCAGCCCGTCGAAATAGGGCATCATCAGGAAGACCTCGCGGCGGAACGCCTTCAGTCCGCAGCCGGTGTCGCGGGTGCCGTCATTCAGGATGGCGCTGCGAATCCTGTTGGCCACCCGCGACTGGAACTTCTTGAAGCCGGTGTCCTTGCGCCCGACGCGCTGTCCGGCGGCAAGGCCGACATTGACGCCCTTCTCAACCGCCGCGATCAGGTCCGGCAGGAAAGCAGGATTGTTCTGGCCGTCGCCATCGAGCGTCGCCACGATCGCGCCGCGCGCCGCGCGCACACCGCTGCGAACCGCGGCCGACTGGCCGCCGGATTTTGAATGACGAAGCTGCCGCAGATTGCCGCGCTGCCTCATGATCGCCGCGAGCCGCTCGCCGGTCGCATCGGTCGAGCCGTCGTTGACATAGATGATCTCATAGGCCCAGCGGCCATCGAGCGCGGCCGTGATCTCCTCGATCAGGGGCGCAATGTTATCGGCTTCGTTGCGCACGGGGACGACGATGGAGACCGAAGGCTGGGACGACGACAAATCGAAAGCTCGTGGTTGGATTGGCCCGTTCCCGGGAACCCTTGGCCCGGGAAGCAGCCGCTTTTATGGGGCGGATGGGCCGCCGGCAACCCTTTTGAGGCGCCCTGGAAGCGCTCCTGGAAGCGGCACGATGCTGCCGTCGGCGCGGATGGCGAAGGCGAGCCGTCGCGCCGCAAACCAATAGCGGACCGCCATGGCGCCGACCATGCCGACCAGCGCACCGGCCGTGACGTCACTCGGGTGATGCGCCAGCAGCACCAGGCGCGTCAGCAGGATGACAACGGCGTAAGTGAACATGACCACGCGCAGACGCGGCCAAAGCGCCGAAACCGCAAAGGCGAGCGCGAACGCCGTCACCGCATGCCCCGACGGCAGGCTGGCATAAGCCCCCGTGCCTTCGAGCGGGATGAAATTGAACGGATCGGCTTTGCCGCCGACGAACGGACGTCCGCGACCGATGAGATATTTCAGGATCTCGGTGACGAACACCGACAGCGCAACAGACAGAAACAGATATTGCAGCCGCGTCCCGAAGCCGAGCAGCAGCGCCCGGCGGCTGCCATGCATTCCGCTGGCGACGAGCGCCACGACCACCAAGGCTGCGCCCAGCACCCAGAGCACGTTCTCGTCCTTGCCGAAATCGGTGAGGATGCGGATCGGCCACAGCCAGGCCGTGCCGCGAGCCGGCATCAGCTGGATCTCGGTCCCATCGAACGCGAGCATCAGAACGATCACCAAAGCGGCACCCGCCGCGCTGAGCCACAGCGAATGCCGCGCCAGTTTTCGCGCAGCCGCAGCGCGGCGCGAATGCGACGGCGAACGCACGAGCTGCGCGAGCGCCCGTCCCACGACAGAGACCAATTGCGTGGGGTAACTCGCACGCGGCGCGATGGTGGCCGTATCAGGCATCCTAGTCAGGGCCCTCGGAACGGAAGATCGAGATCGAGATCGCACGCCCTTGCGAGAAATTATAGCCGTCGATACGCGCGCCGACCTTGTAGCGCAGCCCGATCGCCTCGGCGCGCTGCACGAAGCTGCGCTCCGAGCGCTGCTCGACCAGGGCAAACCGGCAGCTTCCCTGCCTGAGGAAATCGGCAGCCCCCGATCCGTCGGTCAGCAGCGTCTGGGTGCCGGTCAGGAACACAAGGCTCGGCTCGGCATAGCCGGCCGAGGCCGCCTTGGGCCCGACGCAAGTCACGTTGCGCAGCGCGCGCGCGACCTCGATGCTCGGAAACAGCGGCGTCAACGACGGCAGCACGATGCCGTAGACCGCGACGGCCAGCATGAGCGCTGCGACCAGCGCGTTGAGCAACGAGCGCTCGGCGCGATTGGTGTCGAACAGCCACCAGGCGAACAGGCCGAAGATCAGCGAGGCCGCGATGAACGGCCAGGCCACGAAGGCCGGCTGCCGCGTCAGCATCACCGCGCCGACGACTGCGATGATCGAACCGCCCGCAGGGATCACGAACCACCAGGCCGAGCCGCGCGCGAGCCACGAGCGCGACAGCACGTTTCGCTCCACCGCGCCGGCGGTGAGGATCGCAATCGCGGGATAGAGCGGCAACACGTAATGCGGCAGCTTGGTCAGCACCGCCTCGAACACGATCCAGGACGGGATCAGCCAGGCCAGCAGGAATTGTGCGCCGGGCTCGCGCCGCGCCCGCCACACCGCCGGCGCCGCCATCGCCGCAAGCGGCGCGCCGGGCCAGAAGGTGATCCAGAACAGCGCCAGATAGACACCGGGCGGCGCGCCATGGGATTCCTGCGCGCCAATCTTGCTCAGCATGTCGCCGCCGACGGAATCCGCAAAGAAGGCATCGCCGGCGCGCCAGAAGATCGCGACGAACCAGGGCAGCACCAGCACCAGCACCCACATCAGACCCCAGACCGGGCGCAAGCGCCACAGCCAGGAGGCATCGCGATCCTGGATCGCGAGCGCGATGATGGTGAGCCCTGCGAACATCAGGATCAGCGGGCCCTTGATCAGAATGCCGACCGCGAGCGCGGTCCAGAAAATCGCCGGCCAGCTCCAGGGCGGATGGGCCTCGTCCTCGGCACGCTGCCAGGACAGATAGGCGCGTGACATCGCGCCCATTGCGGCGACCACCGCGAACAGCAGCACAGCGTCGGTCTTGGCGAGGCGCGCCTCGACACCAAGCAGCACGGAGGCGGCCATCAGCAGCGCGGCGAGCACTGCCCCGCGCCGCGTGACGAAGCCCAGCGCCGTCCAATAGGTCATCAGCACCGCGCCGATCGCACCGATCAACGAGGGCAGCCGATAGACCCAGATGCGCAATTCGGCCTTGGGAAGCTTCAGCACCGTGGCCACTTCGACGGCCGCGGATTGCAACCAGTAGATGCCGACCGGCTTCTTGTAGCGAACGTCCTCCTGGAAGCGAATGTCCACATAGTCGCGGCTCTCGACCATCTGCTTGGTGGCCTGCGCGAACCGTGCCTCGTCGCGGTCGACGGGCGGGATGGTGAAAAATCCCGGCAGAAACAGCAGCAGCGCGCACAGCACCAGGAAGCCCACGGCGCGGGCGTGGCTGGCGGTGACAAAGTCGAGCATCAGCACAAGCCGACTGCCCGGATTCACGGGCGTTTTCGGCTGTCGGGGCGCTCCAAATCGGGGAGTCGGATAGGTCTCGGCCATTGGTTCCGCTTACGCTGAAACCGCCGTCGCCACAACCGCTTAAGCCGCTCTCATTGAATTCGAATGACGACTGTGTCCGCGGCGCCCGTGGCGTCGATCACCGTCAGCCGTGCAAAGCCCGGACCGGGCGGATCGATCAGGCGCTGGCGCCGTCCGTCGATCTCGCCGAGCGCCGTTCCGTTGACCATGACAGTCATCGGCAGTACCCCGCCGGCGACCTTGACCGGCATGGCGGCCGCCTCCGCTCCGCCCGACCGATCCACATCGATCCGGGAGCCATTGAGCGGGAACTGGATGTGGAGCGCCTGCTCGCCGCCGGTCCGGACCAGTTCTCCGACAGGCCGGAACCGTTTCAGCGGCAACGGCAACTTGGCGTTGCTGGCAAGGAGGGTTCCCTTGGGGGGCTTTGGCAGTGGGGTCAACGTCTTGCCGGTCCGCGCGAAGGCATCGAACAGGATGGGCGCGGCGGCGAGGCGGCCGATCAGGCCGGGCACCGGCGCGCCATCGGGCCGGCCGACCCAGACGCCGATGGTCATGCGGCCGTCGAACCCCACCGACCAGGCATCGCGATAACCATAGGAGGTGCCGGTCTTGAAGGCGATGCGGTTATGGGCTGCGTTCTCCGGCGGCGGGGTTCCCAGCAGCACGTTGCCGACCTGCCAGGCCGCCACGGGGTCCAAGAGCCGCAGCGGCTCGCGATCATCCTTGGTGGCCATGATCTCGCGGAGTGGCTTGGTGGTGCCGAGCCGAGCGAAGCCTGCATAAAGCTGCGCCAGATCCTGGAGCGTAATGCCGACACCGCCGAGGCCCATCGCGAGCCCTGGCGACTCGTCCTTGGACAGAACCAGATTACCGCCGGCCTGCCGCAGCCGCGAGGCCAGCCGGCTCGAGCCGACGCGGTCGAGCAGCACGATGGCCGGCACGTTCAATGACATCTGCAGGGCCTTCTTCACCGGCACGGTGCCCTGGAACGTCATGTCGAAGTTTTCGGGCGCGTAGGAGCCGAAGCGCACCGGACGATCGTCGATCAGGCTGTCGGGGTGAACGAAGCCGTCCTCGAAAGCCAGGCCATAGATGAACGGTTTCAGCGTCGAGCCCGGCGAGCGGATGGCGCGGGTCATGTCGACCTGCCCCGCCCGGCTCACATCGAAATAATCGGCCGAGCCGACACGAGCGAGCACGTCACCGCTCTCGACGTCGACGACGATGATGCCGACCGAGATGTTCGGCCCCAGCGCAATGGCGCGGTCGCGCGCAAGCGGCTCCAGCACCTTCTGCAGATTTGAGTCCAGCGTCAGCTTGATAACAGGCGCATCCTTGACCGTTGCCAGCGCGTTGTCGGAGGCATGCGGGGCCAGGATCGGCATTGGCTTGCGCAGCGTTGGCACTGGCACGGCCTTGGCCTGCTTGGCATCCTCGATGCTGACCACATGCTCCTCGACCATGCGGTCGAGCACGCGATCCCGCGCGATGCGCGCGGCGTCGGGATAACGGTCGAGCCGACGGGTTTCCGGCGATTGCGGCAACGCGACCAGGAGCGCGGCTTCCGCCAGCGACAGCCGCTTCGGCTCCTTGCCGAGATAAGCGATCGATGCGGCACGAATGCCTTCGAGATTGCCGCCATAGGGCGCGAGCGCAAGGTAGAGGTTAAGGATCTCGTCCTTGCTCAAGCTGCGCTCCAGCTCAATCGCGCGGACGATCTGATGCAGCTTTGCGTAAAGCGAGCGCTGCCGCCGCGGCTCCATCAGCCGGGCCAGCTGCATCGAGATGGTCGAGCCGCCCGACACGATGTGACCGCGCGTGCCGAGCTGCACCGCCGCGCGCCCGAGCGCCAGCGGATCGATGCCGTCATGGGCGTAGAAGCGCTGGTCCTCATAGGCGAACAGCAGCTTCAGGTAAGTCGGATCAACATTCGTCTTGGCATCAACAGGCAGACGCCAGCGCCCATCCGCCATCGCGTAGGCACGCAACAGCTTGCCGTTGCGATCGACGACAGTGGTCGAGACGCGTCGCGCCTCGTCGAGCGGCAGCGGGCCGAGGGAATAGACCCAGCCGACGAAGCCGATGATGGCGAGGATGAAGGAGAGAGCGAGGGCGGAGAGGAGGCGATGGCCGTGCCTTACGGCGCGGCCGTCGTTCCGGGATGGTCCGAAGGACCACACCCGGAACCTCGAGATTCTCAGGCGCGCAATTGCGCGCCATAGTTCGGCTCTTCGAGCCGCCCCGGAATGACGGGAGTTATTATCGCCGTCGCTCATCCCACCACTCACTTCGCCGCCCGCACCTCGACTATGCCCGTGCCAGTGCGGCCGTAGCGCGAGGGGTTGTACATGTCCTCGACATAGGCCTGCGGCAGCACATATTTGCCCGGCGAGACCACGCGCACGACATAGGCGACGGTGAAGACCGCCTTGGAATCCGAGGCCCGGTCGACGGCCGCGGTGAAGCGGTCGTCGCGGAATTCGGTATCCTCGGGCTCCGCGCCATCCTCGATCCAGTCCAGCGTGCCGCTGTCGCCCGAGGACACCAGCTTCGGATTGTCGATCTCGAGACCGGCCGGCAGATAGTCGGACACCATGATGTGGCCGTATTCAGGCTTGGCTTCCGTAATCTTCAACACCACGGCAAAACGGTCGTTCTGCTTGACCTTGCTGATGTCGGCCGGCTTGCCGTCGAGCGTGAAGTAGTTCCGTTCGATCTTGAAGCCGTTCGACGCGGCCGGCTCCGGCGTCACCGGCGAGCCCGATACCGAGATCACCGCCTGCACCGGCGCATCGCCGGTGTTGGTGATCTTCAGCGGCTTGCCGCTCAGCGTATCAGCCTTGTAGCTGCGGTAGAGCGCAGTCTTGATCGGCTGGCCGTCGACCTCGATCGAGAGGTTTTCCTTGGCCAGCGCCCGCGCGGCCAGCACCAGCCATGCATTCTCCTGCGTGGAGGTGTAGGGCGTCAGCCCGCGCGCGACTTCCACCCGCGAGACCGCTTGCGTCAGCGTCGCCGTCGGCGCATTGCCTTCGCTGGCGAGCGAGACCAGCGCGGCGGCATCGCGGAGCTGCGAGCCGTAATCGGCGCGGCCGAACTCCAGCACCGGCTTTGGCGCCAGACTGTCGAGCGCCGCGCTGTAGACCCGCTCGGCGCGGTTGCGATCGCCGACCAGAGCGAGCGCCGCCGCAAGCTGAGACTTGGCGATCGGCGTCGCCAGATTGTTCAGCTTGGTGTCGGCGAGATAGCGGAGATCCCCGATCGGAGCTGCACCATTGCGGGCGAGCACGTAGAGGCCGTAAGCGAGATCGCGGCCACCGTCTTTCTCCGGCTCATTGCCGTTGACGACAGAGTTTCTGATGCGGTCGAGCGCGTTCTTGAAAAGGACGTCAGGCACCACAAAGCCCTTTTCACGGGCGCGAGTCAGGAAGTCCGTGACGTAGGCGTCGAGCCAGGCGTCATCGCCGCCGGCCGACCACAGGCCAAACGAGCCGTTGGAGCCCTGACGGGCCAAAAGCCGCTCGATGGCGTCGCGGATGCGCTGGTCGACCTCGGTATCCATGGCGAGATGCGCCCCGGCCGCGAGGTCGTTGACGTAGAGCAGCGGCATGGCGCGGCTCGTGATCTGCTCCGAGCAGCCATAGGGATAGCGATCGAGCGCCTTGAGGATGGTCGCCGCATCGAGCGCGGTCGACAGGCTCGCCGAGACCGAGACGCTGCCGGTGCCCGGCACGAGGTCGGAGAACATGTCCGAGGTCAGCGTCAGGCTCTCGCCTTTCGCCAGCGTCCGGATCGAGCGCCGCGCCAGCACCTGGGTTGCCGCCTTGACGTCGAGCGCGTAGTGGCGCGCCAGCGTCAGGCCATTCGGCCCCTTGATGTCGACGTCAAGCGTTGCCTGCCCGGCCGCGGTGGCATCGATGGCAAGCGCGAACGAATTGCGCTGCTTGGCGGCGAGCTTCACCGTGGTGGCAGGGTGGCCCGTCATCTTTACCGGACCGCCTGTCTTGACGCTGATGACGTAATCGCCGGCCTGGCCCTCGACATTGTCGATCTCGAGATTGACCGTGCCGTGGTCGCCATTGAGCAGGAAGCGCGGCAGGGTCGTGGTCAGAACCACGGGATCGCGGATCACGACATCGGTGTTGGCGCGGCCGAGTTTTGTCGCGGTCCACGCCACCGCCATCACGCGCGCGGTGCCGGCAAACTCCGGAATGTCGAAGCTGACCTCCGCCGTGCCGTCGGCGCCGACGGTGACGATGCCGGAATAGAGCGCGAGCGGCTTCTGCGCGGGCGGTGAGCCCTGCAGCTCGGCAGCCCCTGCGTCGCCGCCGGATTTGATCTGGCCGCGCGTGCCGGACATGCCGTCGATCAGCTGCCCGTAGAGATCGCGGATTTCCGCGGAGAGCTGACGCTGGCCAAGATAATAATCGTCCGGCGCCGGCGGCTTGTAATTGGTGAGATTGAGGATGCCGACATCGACCGCGGCGATCACGATCTTGGCGTCCTCGCCAGCATTGAGCCCGTCGAGCCTGACCGGGATCTTGAGCATCGAGTTCGGCCGGATCAGATCCGGCGGCGTCAGCTTCACGGCAAGCGTGCGGGCCTGCTTGTCGATGCCGAACCATTTCAGGCCGATTGCCCGGCCAGGCATGCGCTGGGCGGCCGCATCGAGCGGACGGCGCAGCGTCGCCACCACATAGGCGCCGGTGCCCCAGTCCTTGCCGACCGGGAGCTTCACCTGCGCGGTGCCTTCCTTGACGTCGACGGTCTGCGTCGTCAGCAGGCGGTCGCCGACCACATTGACGGTCAGCTTGCCGGCGGAGCGGACATTGACCGACACCGTCATGGTATCGCCGGATGCGTATTGCGGCTTGTCGATCGAGGTCTCCAGCAAATCAGGCGTGTCGGCGCTGCCGTCGGAATACCAACCGACGTCGAACTGCACCGAGGTCACCGGACCGTCGGCGTCATTCGACTTCACATCGAGCCGATAGCGGCCGGGCCGGGGCGCCAGCGAGATCCGCGTCGGCTTGTCGGCGGCGATCGTGACGTCACCGTCGGCGACGCGCGAGGTCGACTTGACCGGCTCGTACTCCCAATAATTGTTCTGGCGGTACCACTGGTACCGCGACTCCATCTTCAGGAGCTCGTAGCGCAGACCGTCGCGGGAAAGCGTCTTGCCCTCGGGCGAGACGAACACGACGTCGAACTCGGCCTTGTCGCCTTCCGCGACGTTCTTGTCGCCGAACAGCGGCTTGATGCCGATCAGTGCGGTCGCGGGCGCGACCGGCAGAACGAGCTTGCGCTCGACGGCGCGGCCCCCGGTCTCGACCATGCGGACGAAGATCTGCGCCTCCTGCGGACGGGTCGAGGCCGGCTGCTTCTCCAGCGTCACCGGGAAGGTCGCAACGCCATTGGCGTCGGCCTCGGGCAGGTTCTCCAGCGGCGTGCGCTCGTTCGAGGTGGTCTGCTCGTCATCGACGCCGAACTGGTAGCCAGCATAGCCGGGGCGCCCGAAGGCTGGTGCAATCAGCATGTCGCCTTCGAGGCTGAGGCCAGAAGCCGGCGCGCCGTAGAGGAAATGACCGTCCGCCTTGAGCTCCACAGGAGCGTTAGCTTTGATCAGCTTGTCCTTGGCGGACAATTCGAATTCGATCCGATCGGGGACGTAATCCTCGACCATGAAGGTGGTCTCGCCGACCGACGAGCCCTTGGGATCGGTGAAGGCGCGCACCCGCCAGGTCCCGGTCGGAACGGCCGAGTTGAACGGCACGGCAAGCGTGCGGCCGCCGGCCCCCTGGTCAGCCAGCACGGCGCGGCGGAATTCGACGCCATCGGGACGCTCGATCACGAGCGTCAGCGGCCCACCATTGACGGCATTGCCCTGCCCGTCGCGCAGCAGCGCGGTGAGATAGACGGTCTCGCTGGAGCGATAGACGCCGCGCTCGGCATAGACGAAGGCATCGGCACCCGCAGGCACGACGCGGCCCGAGACACCCCGGTCACTGAGGTCAAAGGCCGAGCTCTTCAGGCTCAGGAAAGCGTAGTCGGCCTTGTCGCCGGTCACCGTCAACATCGCGGGCGACAGGCCGCCCTCGCCGCGCGCCAGCCCCGCCTCGAACAGCACATGGCCGGCATCGTCGGTCTTGCGCGTCGCCAAAATCTCGTTGTTGCGGGCGACCAGCCGCACCTCGGCTTTGCCGACCGGATCGGTCGAGGCCAGTGAGTTCACGAAGACATGGATGCCGTCATTGCCGGAATAGGCTGACACGCCGAGGTCGGAAACGATGAACCATTGGGTTGCGAGCTGATAATCATCGTCGCTGCCCGGCCCCTTGGCCGCCGCCGTCATCACATAGACGCCGGGCTGCAGCTCGCCCAGCGCCTCGTCGACCGGGAATGCGGTGGTGACGTCCTGGTTCAGCGTCATCGCGGTCGCGAGCTCGCCGGACCAGACCTTGACGCCGCGCTCGTTGCCGAGATCGCTGAGCTGGTACTTCGACAAAGTCTTCTGGAAGTCGCTGTCGACCACCGTGTTGATCAGGTTGCGATCGCCGATCCGGAAAACATTGATGTTCACCGCGGGCGTGTTGACGCTGACCACGGGAATGCCGCGCTGCCCGGTCCGCGGCAGCACGTAGGCGCGGCTGGTGAAGCGCACGAACGGCTTGCGGTCGCGCACATAGATGTTGAACTCGGCCGATTTCGGCAGGCCTTCCTTCACCGTCGACGGCAGGCCGGCACGTAAGTTGATGTTGTAGCGCTCGCCATGCTTCAGCCCGTCGACGCAGAGCTGCTTGCCCTCCGCCGACAGCGCCGGCTTGTCCTGACCTGCGAGCGCCAGGAACGGCGCGAAATCGGTGCGCTTGGCGAGCTCTTCCGAGAACTGGAAGCAGGCGCGCGGGCTCGCCGAATCCGAGTCCACGGTATAGTCGAGCAGGCGGAAGCCGTGCTCGTCGCGCAGCTTCTCGTATTGGCCGCGGACATCGGCGACCTCGCGCATGTCCAGCGACAGCCGCAATGCGTCGAGCGAGGGGCGGAACAGATGCCGTTCGGCGAGCGACTTGCCGAGCACCGCGAGCGCATCGGCCTCCTCGCCCTGATTGCCGGCGCGCATGTAAGCGATGTAGGCGGCCGTCGAGGCCCGTTCCCAGAGGAACGTCTGCTCGCTCGAGCTCCGCGGCGTGATCTGGAAGATCACCTTGGCGAGCCGCAGCCAGTTACCGGCGTCATCGGGCGTGGTCGCGGCGATCTGGCCAAGGACCGAGAGCCCGGTGCGGTAATCGTTGCGCTTGAAGGCGGCGTCGGCGTCCGTCTTCAGCGTCGCATTGGTCTTGGCGACCGGCCCTGCCTCGCTCTTGATCTGCGCCTCCAGCTTGATCGCAGAATCAGCGAGATCGTCGCGCTTGAACGTCTTGTCGGCGGCATGCGCCGCGCTCAGGCCAAACGCCAGCGTTGCGCAGAGGGTGACGGCGCGAACCAGACCGATCATGAATGGACTCCCGGAAATCGCGGACGAGCGCCGCGGCGACGATAATGTGTGCGGAAAGGTGACGGACTCGTGGCGATGGAACCAAAGGTGCAAAACGTCGCATTCGCCATGACAAGGCACGCCCAGAGGAGACCGATCACGCTACCGCCGCGCACGCCGTCCTGAGGCGCAGGCAATATCGGACCAGTCGACCGGCGACCGTGTCCCGGAAGCTGGTCAGCGTTGCCGGCGACGTGATCCGTCGTCCAGTCCGCTGCCGCTCAACCCGGCACCCTGACACTTCACCGTTCCGGTTTGTCGCAGCACTGAGGAAAACGGTTCGGTTCAGGCTTGGCGAAAGACCAGATTTTTCATATTGCCATGATATATGAACAGCCGGGCCCCAACCCGGGCTGGCCGGAACGGTCCCGTAGCTCAACTGGATAGAGCATCAGATTTCTACTCTGAGGGTTGCAGGTTCGATTCCTGCCGGGATCGCCAGCCTTTCAACTTCCAAATCAATACCTTGGCAAAGCATCCGCTTCGTTCTTGCGCCCGATCCGTGTTGCGCAACGTCGCTTGGCGCCGACAGCAAATTCCACGCGTTGCGCGGCACTACAAATCACTCCAGGCAACACGGCAGCAACACGCTCATTCGCTTTCCGTTCACGAACGCCGCGCTGCGATGATCAACGCAATACTTACAGGGATCGGGTGAGGCGCCGTCGCGATCCTTAGGACCAACGACTGGCAGTAGCTCGCGCTCGTTCAGTGCCACAAGGAATCGACTATTTGACTCTCGACAGTACCGAGTTTCGATCGCGGGATGAGTGTCCGCCTTCTCAAACACGAAGCCGTGCCCGGCACAGGAAGCTTCGAGGTCCGCTTCGCGGATGGTCGCCGAAGTCGATACTTTTATTTCGACGACCTACCATCGCGACGGCTCCGTCCAGGACAAGTCCCGCGCGAGCAAGCGATCGATTGGGCGAGAATGTTCGCACGAATTATGCGTGGCTTGATCGACGGTTGGGACTGGAGGAAAGAGGCCGCCAACTGAGGCGGCCCAACGTCCGGGTGTTCCGCTTGTAAGTACACGTCCGAAGAACAAAAGCGGACCTATTATATTCAAAGTCCGTTCTCGACCGGAGAACAAAGAGACAAGGGGCGGCCAACGCGAGCAGCATAGCTTGAGGCTGGCTTAATCATCCCAGGTTCGGTCGCCGCATTCGCATTCGAATGCGCGCACGGTCGTACCGCGGTCTGGGAAATACACCACCCTCAACAAGCGAAGCGTTCTTCCGCAAAATCTACACTTCCTGTCGGGTCGGCTTTCGGTTTCGCCGATCTTTTCCGCCTTAAACAGTTCCATCTGGCTCTAGCCAAGGTGTTGATGCCTTAGATTTGGGCACAGATCCCGCGCGTTGTCTGCTCAAAAATTAACCTATGTTATCCTCAAACGCGCTCCCTACCTGGGTGTTCCGCTTATAAATACACGTTCAAAGACAAAGCAGGATCAGCACAACCTTCCTCCGCCCGGAGAACTATGGGCCCGCCAGCGCGAACCGGTGGCTCCCTCTATATTCTACGGCAGCGACCATGCAGGGTTGCGGTTCATTGAACCACCCGTCGGCCGTCGAGCGATCTCGGTCTTCCGCGCCATCGTTGCCATCGTCAGCACTGCAACGCGCGCGATGAATGCCGTACTTGTCCGGATGTTCGACCAGGTGGTCGCGACCAAACGGGCCCTACGGCCCGATGCGATCAGTCCCTGCGCTCGATTCGTCGTCGCGACGATCGCGCGCAAGCTGATGCCACGCCAGCGCCAGTTCGATGAGGCGCTGCCGGTCGGGGCCTTCCGACTCGGCGGCACGCTTCATAGCTGCCTCGGCTTCATGCTGTGGATCGTACTCGGTACACATGAGTGCCGACTCTAACCGCTCGATCCGGACAAGTGCGTGGCAATTTCGTCCGTATGATTGCGGATAACGGGGCGTGTTGCTGATGATTTCAGCACGCTCTAATTGTGACCTCCATAGAATTGCACTGGCGGTTTCAAACCGCCGGCAAGCGCCCGCCGCGCACGATGGTGCTGATCATGCACACAAAGCGGTGAGGCCCGTTCATTTGCGCCGATCTGTGAATTGCATCACAGCCGTGGCTCGGCGCGTCCGCTAAAGAGCGACATACTGCTCCGCAGAACGCGACAGAGGATCGATGGCTATCCCCCTCACGAGACGAGAAGCCGAAGCGCAAGCGCCCGCGTCGACGCGCAAGGCCGACCTGCAAGGCTTCGCCTTTCTCGCAACCATAGCCATCGTGATGACCGCCTGGATCGGTGCCCTGGTCTGGGCTGCGATGGCGTTCCTGAGCTGGCTTGTCTCGTAGCGCGTATGGCGCGCTAAAACAGGAGATGCACGATCTGCACCCCCTTGATACCCCCGCAAACGATCATGGCCCATAGCGCCAAGCTGATCTGGATCGCGTCCAGCATGTTCCCGTCCCCTGCGACTCACTTTTGATTTTTTCTTTGATCAATGCGTGACGCCACAATGAGCGCCAGTGGAAATTAAAGGCAGTTGTTGTGCGCCGCCACAGTGATTGATTTGCGAAAAAACGGCCTTCTGTCATTTCCGCAAACAACAGCCTTCTGTCATTTCCGCAAACAAATGAGGCGGGCTTGAGCCCGCCTCGTTCAATTCAGATCTCGCTGAGACGCTCAGTAACAGGCGCGCGGATCGACCTGCACATACTGGCCGCTGGGATAGCGGTAATAACAAACCCCTTCGGCGACATAGTAGCCCGGACGTGAAGCGGCCGTTGCTCCCGCGATGGCACCGGTTGCACCGCCGATGACCGCGCCCGCAGCCGCACCCGAGGCGTTGCCCGAAAGCAGGCCGCCGAGCACACCGCCGACAATGGCGCCGCCCAGCGCGCTCGCGCCGGGATTGGGCGCCGGCGGCGGGGGCGGAGGTGGTTCGTAAGCCACGGGCGGACCCGGCGGCGGCGCGTAGGCCACCGGCACGTCGTCCACATATTCCTCGGAGATATAAGCGGGTGGGCCGTCCATCCGCTGCGGATAATAGTACCAGACCCCGCCGACGTCCCACCACCAGCCGGGACGGCCATTATGGACCTCATGGCGCCAGCGGCCGCCATCCCAGGCAAGATTGCCACGGTAGGTATGTCCACCCCAGTCACGCGCGGGCGCAGGACCGCGCGCCATGGTGCGGCCGGGCCTCGGGGACGGACCATCGGCACGGTGCGGACCGGCTCCGGGCGTCACGTGGGCCTGACCGCCAGGTTGGGAGCCGGATCGCCCTGCCTGCGGTGGTGGACCTTTGCGGGTGTTCTGGTCGGCCGGTGGCGGGCTAGCTGCGCCCTGCCCTGGCGGTTGACCTGCCCCCTTGGGCGGACCCGCGTCCTGCGCCTGGGCGGACAATGCCAGCAACGACATGGCCGAAACCACGGGAAGGATGATCTTCATACGGCTGGACGCACTCATTCGTGCCTACCCCTTAACTTTCAGAAATTGCCGTGGCCCATGCGCGATAGCCGATTCCGATCGCGTGTGGCTGATGCCGGCTGACATAACTGATTTGCCAGATTGAGCTGCAAAGGCCGCTACGTCCCGTTACATCTGGTTAAGATCGCGGCGAATTTTCGTCCGGACAGGCGGTAAACCCGGCCTAGCGCGCCGGCTCGATCACATCGCAATTGCGTCGCCCCGACATCAGGCAATCCTGCATCTTGCTGGCGGCGGTGAGATCCCGAGCGAGCCACAGGCCAACTGCGAGAAGGGCGGCAGCAATGATGAGCCCCGCGACCGCGCCGCGACGGCTGTCGCCGGATTGGGATTTGGGGGATTGGGGTTTGGGCGAAGCTTTGGGCTTCTCTACGGGTTCGGGCATCAAGTCAGGCTCGGACATGGCGACCTTGGCGCTCGCTGAGGCCGTTTATCACCTCCGCGACGTCACGTCACATCCCCGCGCGGCCGTCGCCGCCCGACCCTTGGCCGCTCAACGTTGGCCGTTCAACCCTTGGTCTGCCGCACCGCTTCCTTGCGCAAGGTCTCGACCGCCGGGATCGCCTGCTGGGTGCGCGGCGCGCAGCTCGTCAGGATGAACGCGGTTTGGGTACACTCCCAAGCGGCGCCAAGAACGGCACTCTCGATCGGCTGCGGACGGGCAGCCAACAGGACCGCGCTAACGACCGTCACTGCGGCGACCACGATCGCAAGGGCTTTCGGGCTCAGCCGGAAGAAGATCATGCCCGTGCTCCGTCTCGTATGGCGGACGCTAGGCGCCGCCGCTGGGTGCCCTTATGAGGGACATCACAATTCGGCAGTTTTTCCGGGCTACGAAGGGTCGGCTGGTTCAGCGATTTCGTGGACCTGATCGGCTGCGAATATGGGTGGCTTCGCGACGCGTGGCGATGTACACGCTTCTGCGTCGCGTGGCGCCTGCTTGTGCCCAGCCGACGTACCAACAGGCAGTGATTTAGGATCGAAAGCGAGGAAGACAAGGCTCGTCGAATGAGTGGATTTAGGGAACCCGGCTTCGCAGACCGGCAGAAGGCGGCGCTGGAAGCCCGCAAAAATCTTTTGAACAAATTCAAGTCGCAGCCGGGACCTGACGATCCCGCTGTGTTGGCGAAGCGCGCCGAGCGCGAGGCGCTCGCGGCCAAGCGCGCCGAAGCGAAGGCTGCGCGCGAGGCCGAAAAAGCCGAGCAGAAGCGCCGCGAGGAAGAAGCCAAGGCCGCTGAAGCCGCGCGCCTTGCGCGAGAGGCCGAGGACGCGGCTGCCAAGGCGGCAGCGCTCGAGGCCGAGCAGAAGGCCAAGCGCGACGCCCGTTACGCCGCCCGCAAGGCCAAGCGGAAGTAAGCTTCAACAAAATTTGACCTGGGGCCCATCGGCTCCAGGTCAAATCGTGCCGCACCAGCCGCGAACGCGAAACGCGACGACGGGCCGTGGATGGACGAGGCAGATGCTGGGCATGCCGGGCTCGCCCCGTTGGAGGCCGCCGGCATGACGGCAGAAGATCAGTTCTTCTTCATCATCCCGTCGTCTTTTTTCATGCCATCCTTCGCCATCGTATCCTTCTTCATGCCGTCGTCCTTGGACATGTGATCCTTCTTCATGCTGTCCTTGGACATCGTGTCCTTCTTCATCATGCCGTCGTCCTTGCCCATCTTGTCCTGGGCAAAAGCGGCCGGCGACAGCGCCAGGCCAAGCGAGAGAGCGGCAGCCGAGACGCCGAGCACGATGCGGGTGCGAATGGTCATGAGAGATAATCCCTTCGAGATGGTGTTGTGAAAGCGACAGGTGCCGCTACTCAATCTCGACGGATCGACACGCGCGCTTGTTACGCGACGTTGCGAAGTTTTTTCGTCAGCCTCCGCGCGCTTGGGCGATCGTTTCCCTGACCAAAAGCGTTATCGGCCGAAACACGAAGGCTCGGCGAGTGCAGCGCAGCAAGGCGAACACTTGCCGCGGCCTTCCATCTCGAACTATCAGATGAGAGAACTCAAGGTCCTAGACCGGCTAGAATGGGCCTCCGTGCCGGTCTCACGACCCGCCAGATCACTCAGATGAGAAGCGTTCAAAGAACCGTCGAAGGGGATACTTCATGTTCACGCGTCGTCACCTGCTCGCGACAGCCGTCGCAGCCCCCGCCATTCTCCGCTTCGGCATCGGCACCGCGCACGCCGCGACCACGCTGAAGATCTCGCACCAATTCCCCGGCGGCACCATCGACAAGGGTGATTTCCGCGACCGGCTCTGCCGCATGTTTGCAGCTGAAGTCGCCAAACGCAGCAATGGCGACATTGCCGCCGAGATCTATCCGAACTCGTCGCTGGTCAAGACCAACGCGCAGTTCTCAGCGATGCGCAAGGGTGCGCTCGACATCTCGCTGTATCCGATGCCCTATGCCGGCGGCGAATTGCCGGAGACCAATATCGGGCTGATGCCCGGCCTCGTCACCACCTATGACCAGGGCATGCGCTGGAAGAAGGAGCCGGTCGGCAAGGCGCTCTCCGACTTCCTCGCCGACAAGGGCATCATCCTGCTCACCTGGGTCTGGCAGGCCGGCGGCGTCGCCAGCCGTTCCAAGCCGATCGTGGCGCCGGAAGATGCCAAGGGCATGAAGGTGCGCGGCGGCTCGCGCGAGATGGACATGGTGCTGCAGACCGCCGGCGCCTCGGTGCTGTCGGTACCGTCAAACGAACTCTACGCGGCGATGCAGACCGGCGCATGCGATGCCGGCATCACCTCCTCCACCAGCCTGATCTCGTTCCGCCTCGAAGAGGTCGCGAAGTCGCTGACCTCGGGCGCCGGCGCGTCCTACTGGTTCATGCTCGAGCCATTGATGATGTCGAAGGCGATCTTCGACAAGCTGCCGAAGAACCAGCAGGACATCCTGGTCACTGTGGGCCAAGAGCTCGAAGCCTTCGGCCGCAAGGGCGCGCAGGATGACGACGTCGAGGTCGCCAGGGTCTACGAGAAGGCCGGCGCCAAGGTGAGCGCGCTCGATGCCGCCACCGTCGGCAAGTGGCGCGACATCGCCCGCGACACCGCGTGGAAGGATTACGGTGCCAAGACGGCGACCGCCGCCAACCTGCTCAAGCTTGCCTCCGACGTCGCTGCATGAGCCACGGTCCTCAGCCGGATCGTGACGATCAGGCCAATGCTGCCGCAAGGACCGGCCTTGCGGCAACGCTCGATCGCGGCCTCGCCCTCCTCAACCGCATCATCATCGTGTTCGCGGCGCTGGCGCTGGTCGCGGCCTGCGCCATCCTGAGCTACAGCGTGCTCAGCCGCGCGTTGTTCAAGGCCGCAAATTACTGGCAGGACGAGGCCGCCGTGTTTCTGCTGGTCGGCGCCACCTTCATGACCGCTGCCTATGTGCAGCAGAATCGCGGCCATATCGGCATCGAAGCCTTCGTCGGCCTGCTGTCGCCGCTGGCGAATAGGGTCCGGCTCTGGATCGTCGATGCCGCCACGTTCCTGTTTTGCGCCTTCTTCACCTGGAAGTCGTGGACGCTGACGCATGAGGCCTATGTCGACGGCCAGGTCTCGAACTCGATGTGGTCGCCGCCGCTGGCCATTCCCTATTCGCTGATGGCGCTTGGCATGAGCCTGCTCTGCCTCCAGATCCTCGTGCAGCTGGCGCTGCCCTTCGCAGGAGCCAAGCGGCCATGAGCGTTTTCGGCATCGGTATCGCTTACGGCGTTGCGACGCTGCTCGTGATGTTTTCGGGCATGCCGATTGCGTTCGCGCTCGGCGCGGTCGCGGTCGTGTTCATGGGCATCTACATGCCCTCGGCCTCGCTCGATACGGTGACGCAGAACGTCTACGAGGAAATGGCCTCGATCACGCTGCTGTCGATCCCGCTGTTCATCCTGAAGGGCGCGGCGATCGGCAAATCGCGCGCCGGCCAGGATCTCTATTCCGCGCTCCACGCCTGGCTGCATCGCGTGCCCGGCGGCCTCGGCGTCGCCAACGTGTTTGCCTGCGCGCTGTTTGCGGCAATGGCGGGCTCGAGCCCCGCGACCTGCTCGGCCATCGGTTCGGCCGGCATCCCCGAGATGCGCAAGCGCGGCTATTCCGGCGGCTTCGCGGCCGGCATCATCGCCGCCGGCGGTACGCTCGGCATTCTTTTGCCGCCCTCGATCACCATGATCCTGTTTGCGGTCGCGGCCGAGAAGTCGCTTGGACGCCTGTTCCTCGCCGGCATCGGGCCCGGCCTGTTGCTGGTCTCGCTGTTCGGATTCTATGCGGTGTACCGCTTCCGCCGGGAATATGCTGCGGCCGAAGCGATCTACAAGAACGGCGGTCCGGAGACGGCAATCCTCGCCCGCGACGAGTACACGCTGGCCGAACGCTTCAGCGTGCTGCCACGCGTGATCCCGTTCGTCCTCTTGCTCACCGGTGTCATGGCCGCGCTCTATGGCGGCTTTGCCACGCCGTCGGAGACCGCCGGCCTCGGCGGACTTCTGGCGCTGGGGCTGATCGCGGCGATCTACGGCGTGTGGCGGCCGGAAGATCTCGGCCCCATCATGAAGTCGACGATCCGCGAATCGACCATGCTGATGATGATCATCGGCATGTCGCTGCTCTATTCCTACGTGATGAGCTATCTGCACATCTCGCAATCGGCCGCCGAATCCGTCGTGGCGATGCACCTGCCGCGCTGGGGCCTGCTGCTCGCAATCCTGGTCATGGTCGTCGTGCTCGGCTTCTTCCTGCCGCCGGTCTCGATCATCCTGATGACCGCGCCGATCATCCTGCCGCCGTTACGCGCTGCCAATTTCGACATCATCTGGTTCGGCGTGGTCATGACCATCGTGATGGAGATGGGGCTGATCCATCCACCCGTCGGGCTCAACATCTTCGTCATCCGCAACGTCGCGCCGGATATCCCGCTGAGCGAGGTGATCTGGGGTACGCTGCCTTTCGTGCTCCTGATGATGGGCGCGGTGCTGCTGCTCTGTCTCGTGCCGGAGATCTCGACCTGGCTGCCGGATCTGGTGATGGGACCGGACGGAAGCAGGTGACAGCAGAACAGGTGCAGTAGGGTGGGCAAAGGCGCGTAGCGCCGTGCCCACCACTCCTGAATGGTGGGCACGCTTCGCTTTGCCCACCCTACGGCACTGAGCCTCAGGGCGTCGCCCGCTTCGTCTTCGCATTCAGCGCGGACGCGACGCGGCTCACCGGCGGTTTGCCCAGAACCGCGCTCATCTCATTCGTCGCCGCCAGCAGCTTCTCCATATCGACGCCGGTCCTCACGCCCATGCCCTCGAGCATGTAGACCACATCCTCCGTCGCCACATTCCCCGTTGCCCCCGGCGCGTAGGGACAGCCACCGAGCCCGCCGGCGGCGGCATCGATCACGCGGACGCCCTCCTCCATCCCAGCATAGAGATTGGCCAGCGCCTGGCCGTAGGTGTCGTGGAAATGCATCGCGAGCTTTGCGGCGGGAACGTTCGCCGCGACCGCGCGCAGCATCTCCTTGGCCTTGGTGGGCGTGCCGACACCGATGGTGTCGCCGAGCGAGATCTCGTAGCAGCCGAGATCCCACAGCGTGCTGGCGAGATCGGCCACCGCCTTCGGCTTGATCTCGCCGTCGAACGGACATCCGAGCACGCAAGAGATATAGCCGCGCACCGGCACGCCATCGGCCGCGGCGCGCGCCAGCACCGGCTTGAACCGCTCGATCGATTCCGCAATCGTGCAGTTGATGTTGGCGCGCGAAAAGCCTTCGGAGGCTGCCGCGAACACGGAGACCACTTTGGCGCCTGCGGCACGCGCAGCGTCGTAACCCTTCTCGTTCGGCACCAGCACGTGGAATTCGGCGCCCTTGATGTGGCTCACGCCGCGCAGCACGGCATCTGAGCTCGCCATCTGCGGGATCGCCTTGGGCGAGACGAAGGCGCCGACCTCGACCGTATCGAGCCCGGCCGCAACCAGCGCCTCGATGAAGGCGATCCGGGCCTCGACATTGACGGGCGTCTTCTCGTTCTGGAGGCCGTCGCGCGGGCCCATCTCGATGATGCGGACGGGGTCACTCATGTCACTCTCCGGAGGCCTCGACCACAGCGAGCTCGATGCCTTCCTGCACGATGTCGCCGACTTTGCATTTGATGGACTTCAGCACGCCGGCATAGGGCGCCCGCAGCGTCTGCTCCATCTTCATCACTTCCAGCGTCAGGATGGGCGCGCCCTTCTCGAGCCTTGCGCCTTCCTCGGCCAGAACGGCGACGACCGTGCCCGGCAGGGGCGCTGCGATCTTGTCTTCTCCGACATGCTCCTCGCTCTCGCCGCCGAACGGATCGACCCAGTGCAGGTCGAAACGCCCATGGCGCGTGCGCAGATACAGCTCGTGGCCGTCGATCACGGCGGCGACGGATGATTTGACGCCATCCAGCGTCAGATCGAAGCCGCCATCCTTCGGCGCAATCGCGAACGCCAGCTCGCGCTCGCCGATCAGCAGCGTCGATGGCCCGCTGCCATAGTTCAGCGCAATCTTCTGCTCGGGGCCATGGCCGACGCGGAAGGCAAAATTGCGCTGGCGGCGGCCGACCGGCTGCCAGCCGAAGGTCTGCCATGGCGAACGCGGCTCGCCTTGCTCCGCCTGCCGCTCGTCATTGACGATGGCGGCAACCGCGGCACAGAGCTCGAGCTCGCCCGGTGCCGGCGCCGCCGATGTCAGGACCGCCAGCTCACGCTCGATGAATCCGGTGTCGATCGCATTGGCCCGCACCTTCGGATGCGTGATCAGCGCCGACAGGAACGGGATATTGGTGACGATGCCACGGACGTCCGAGTCTTCCAGCCCGCGGTTGAGCCGGTCGATCGCCACATCGCGCGTCGGCGCCCAGGCGATCATCTTTGCCAGCATGGCGTCGTAGTACGGCGAGACGCTGTCGTCCTCGCGATAGCCGGCGTCGATGCGCAGGCCGCCTGTCTCGGCAGGCAGCCGCCAGGTCGAGATCCTCCCGACCGAGGGCATGAAATTCTTGGTGGGGTTTTCGGCATAGACACGGGCCTCGATGGCGTGGCCGTTGAGCTTGATCTCGTCTTGCTTCAGCGGCAGCGCCTCGCCGAACGCGACGCGCAGCTGCCATTCGACGAGGTCGACGCCCGTAATCAACTCGGTCACGGGATGCTCGACCTGAAGACGCGTGTTCATCTCGATGAAGAAGACGTCCTTGCCGTCGGAGACGAACTCGATGGTGCCGGCGCCGACATAGTTCACCGCGCCCGCCGCTTTTCGCGCAGCGGCACACACCGTTTCGCGCTGCGCTGCATTGAGCGTCGGCGACGGCGCCTCCTCGATCACCTTCTGGTGGCGGCGCTGCAAGGTGCATTCGCGCTCGAACAGCGACAGCAGATTGCCGTGGCTGTCGCCGATGATCTGCACCTCGATATGCCGGGGATTGTCGACGTACTTTTCGATCAGCATGCGGTCATCGCCGAACGCGGCCTTGGCCTCGCGCTTGGCGCTGACGATCGCCGGCCCGAGTTCGGCCGCCGAGCGCACGATGCGCATGCCGCGGCCGCCGCCGCCGGCCGATGCCTTCACCAGGATCGGGAAACCGACCTTTTCGGCCGCCTTCGCCAGCGTTGCATCGTCCTGCGCGTCGCCGTGATAGCCGGGCACCAGCGGCACGCCGGCCCTCTCCATCAGCGCTTTCGAGCCTGATTTCGAGCCCATTGCATTCATCATCTCGGCGGTCGGGCCGACGAAAACGAGGCCGGCATCGTAACAGGCCTGCGCGAATTCGGCATTTTCAGACAGGAAGCCGTAGCCGGGATGCACGGCCTCGGCGCCGGTCTTGCGCGCGGCCTCGATCAGCCGCTCGATGTCGAGATAGCTGTCGCGAGCCCGCGCGGGTCCGAGCAGCACGGCCTCATCCGCGAGCGCCACATGCATCGCGTCGCGGTCGGCCTCGGAATAGACGGCGACGGTGCGCAGCCCCATGGCACGCGCCGTGCGGATGACGCGGCAGGCGATCTCGCCACGGTTGGCGATCAGGAGCGTGCGAAAACGGCGGTAGAGCTTTGTGCGGTCCATCGCATCACATCCTGAACAGGCCGAATTTGGTCGGCTCGATCGGCGCATTCGACGCCGCCGACAGGCCGAGGCCGAGCACGAGGCGCGTGTCGGCAGGGTCGATCACGCCATCGTCCCACAGGCGCGCCGTGGCATAATAGGGATGGCCCTGACTCTCATATTGGTCGCGGATCGGCTTGCGGAACTTGTCCTCCTCCTCCTTCGACCAGCTGTCGCCTTTGGCCTCAATGTTATCGCGGCGGACCTGGCTCAGCACCATCGAGGCCTGCTCGCCGCCCATCACCGAGATGCGCGCGTTCGGCCACATCCAGAGGAAGCGCGGCGAATAGGCGCGGCCGCACATGCCGTAATTGCCGGCGCCGTAGGAGCCGCCGATCACCACGGTGAATTTTGGCACGGACGCCGTCGCGACCGCCGTCACGAGCTTGGCGCCGTCGCGCGCGATGCCGCCCGCCTCGTATTTCTTGCCGACCATGAAGCCGGTGATGTTCTGCAGGAACACCAGGGGAATACCGCGCTGGCAGCAAAGCTCGATGAAATGCGCGCCCTTCAGCGAGCTCTCGCTGAACAGAATGCCGTTATTGGCGATGATGCCGACCGGAAAGCCCCAGGTATGGGCGAAGCCGCACACCAGCGTTGTGCCGTAGAGCTTCTTGAATTCGTCGAACTCCGAGTCGTCGACGATACGGGCAATGATATCGCGCACGTCGAACGGCTTCCGACCGTCGACAGGCACCACGCCATAAATCTCCTCCGCGGCGAACAGCGGATCACGCGGCGGATGCATGTTGAGGTTAGGCCGCGCCGATGGCTTCAAGGTGCCGACGATGCGGCGCGCGATGCCGATCGCATGGGCATCGTTCTGGGCGTAGTGATCGGTGACGCCGGATTGCCGCGAATGCACGTCAGCGCCGCCGAGTTCTTCGGCGCTGACGACCTCGCCGGTCGCAGCCTTCACCAGCGGCGGGCCGCCGAGGAAGATGGTGCCTTGATTGCGCACGATGATGCTCTCGTCCGACATCGCCGGCACATAGGCGCCGCCGGCTGTGCAGGAGCCCATCACGATGGCGATCTGCGGGATGCCGGCTGAAGACATTTGCGCCTGGTTGTAGAAGATGCGGCCGAAGTGCCGCTCGTCCGGAAAGATCTCGTCCTGCAGCGGCAGGAAGGCGCCGCCGGAATCGACCATGTAGACGCAAGGCAGATTGTTCTGCCGCGCAATGTCCTGCGCGCGCAAATGCTTCTTCACGGTCATGGGATAATAGGTGCCGCCCTTGATGGTGGCGTCGTTGGCGACGATGACGCATTCGCGGCCCGAGATGCGCCCGACGCCGGTGACGATGCTCGCCGAATGCACGTCGCCGCCATAGAGGCCATGGGCCGCCAGCGGCGACAGCTCCAGGAAGGAGGTGCCGGGATCGACCAGCAGATCGACGCGCTGGCGCGCCAGCATCTTGCCGCGCGAGGTGTGGCGGTTGCGCGAGGCCTCGCCGCCGCCGCCGGCGACCTCGGCGAGCTTTTCACGCAAGTCCGCGACGAGCGCGCGCATCGCGTCCGCATTGCGGGCAAAATCGGATGACGATGGGTCGATGCTGGAATGGAGCGGCATGTGGTCCCGCGTTTCTGATGACGTGGTTGAGGGTTTAAGCGGTTTCCGACATCAGCTCGCGGCCGATCAGCATGCGGCGCACTTCGGACGTGCCCGCGCCGATCTCGTAGAGCTTGGCGTCGCGCCAGAGCCGGCCGACCGGAAACTCGGACGTATAGCCGACGCCGCCGAGCGCCTGGATCGCCTCGCCCGCCATCCACGTCGCCTTCTCCGCGGAATACAGGATCGCGGCTGCCGCGTCCTTGCGCAGCGTGCGCACGTGGTCGGCGCGATCGCAGGCCTTTCCCACAGCGTAGACATAGGCGCGCGTGGCCTGCCAGGTCGCATACATGTCGGCGAGCTTGCCCTGCATCAGCTGGAAATCGCCGATCGGCTGGCCGAACTGCTTTCGCTCGTGCATGTAAGGCACCACCGCGTCCATGCAGGCCGCCATGATGCCGAGCGGGCCGCCCGACAGCACCGCGCGCTCATAGTCGAGGCCGGACATCAGCACCTTGACGCCCTCGCCGACCTTGCCGAGCACGTTCTCCTCCGGCACCTCGCATTCGTCGAAGAACAGCGGATAGGTGTTGGAGCCGCGCATGCCGAGCTTGTCGAGGTGCTGGCCATGGGTGAAGCCCTTGAAACCCTTCTCGATCAGGAATGCGGTCATGCCGCGCGGGCCGGCTTCCGGATCGGTCTTGGCGTAGACCACCAGCACGTCGGCATCGCCGCCATTGGTGATCCACATCTTCGAGCCGTTCAGCACATAGCGATCGCCGCGCTTGTCGGCGCGCAGCTTCATCGAGACGACGTCGGAGCCGGCGCCGGGCTCGGACATCGCGAGCGCCCCGACATAGTCGCCTGAGATCAGCTTCGGCAGATAGCGCTGGCGCTGCGCGTCATTGCCGTTGCGGCGGATCTGGTTGACACAGAGGTTGGAGTGGGCGCCGTAGGACAGGCCTACGGCCGCGGAGCCGCGCGAAATCTCCTCCATGGCGACGATATGGGCGAGATAGCCCATGTTGGAGCCGCCATACTGCTCCGGCGCGGTCATGCCGAGCACGCCGAGGTCGCCAAGGCGCTTCCACAGGTCGGCAGGGAACAGATTGGCCTTCTCGATCTCGGCAGCGCGCGGGGCGATCTCCGCCTCGACGAAGGCGCGCAGGGTGTCGCGCAGCATGCTGATGTCGTCGCCCAGATCGAAGTCGATGCTCGGGATGTTCAAGGCGATTCCTCCAAGGATCCTGCAAGTTTCTTGTCGGGTCCGAACCTACCCCCGCCCGGGCGCTCCGGCGGTCGAAAAGGTTGCATTTTCCGCCAAGTTTGGCGAGGATTTTCCGATGCCCTTCCAGGCCGTAACCGCGACGCCCCGCCGCGCCATGACCCCCGCCGCCTTCGTCCGCGGCGTGGCCGCGGCCTATGCCCGCTATGGGCGGGATCCGACCGAGGCGCTCGCCAAGGGACAGGTCCAGCCTGACCTGGTCGGATCGGCCGACGGGCGGATCACGGCCGTCCAGTTCGAGGCGCTGGCCGGCCACGCCATGCGCGAGCTCGACGACGAGGCGCTCGGCTGGTTCTCGCGCCGCCTGCCCTGGGGCAGCTACGGCATGCTGTGCCGTGCCTCGATCACCGCGCCCAATCTCGAGGTCGCGCTGAAGCGCTGGTGCCGGCATCATCGCCTGCTGACCGAGGACGTGCTGTTCGAGCTCGAGGTCAGCGGCGAGACCGCGACCATCTCCCTTCGCGAGCAGCGCGATCTCGCCGACTGCCGCGAATTCTGCCTCGTCACCCTGCTCCGCTACGTGCTCGGCTTCTCCTGCTGGGCGGTGGATTCCGCAATCGCGCTGCGTGCGGCGGAATTCCCTTATACGGAGCCCGCCCACGTCTCGGTCTATCCGACCATCTTCTGCAAGCACATCCGCTTCGATGCGGAGACCGCCCGCATCATCTTCGACAAGCACTATCTCTCACTGCCCCTGACCCGCAGCCCCGCCGATCTCGACAGCATGCTCAAGGGAGCGCTGCGCCTGACCGTGCTGCCCTATCGCCGCGACCGCTTGCTGGTCGAGCGCGTCCGCCGCGTGCTGCGCGAGGCGCGCGGACGCATTCTCGGCGCGGAGGACGTCGCGAGCGAGCTCGCGCTCTCCACCCGCACCATGCATCGGCGGCTACGTGAAGAAGCCACCTCGCTGCGCGACCTCAAGGAAGAAGCAAAGCTCGAGCTCGCCAAGCAGGAGCTGATGCGCGGCCGCAATCCGATCAAGCGGATCGCCGAGATCGCCGGCTTCCGCAACGAAAAGAGCTTTTCGCGGGCTTTCCGCTCCTGGACCGGCGCCAGCCCGCGCGAGTTTCGCGACCGCTATCGCTGAAGCGCGCAGTCGCGTCGTCTCCCATACCCTAGCCTGCCGGCGCGACCGCGATTTCCTTTACGGGCAGCGGCACGTCCTTTGCCACACCCAGCACTGGAAAGCTGCGCACGTTCTTCACGTTGGGCATGGCGGCGAAATGCAACAGCTGCTGGCGCATGCTCTCGACGCTCGGCGCCACGCATTTGAGCAGATAGTCGGTGTCGCCCGAAATGCGCCAGCATTGCTGGATGCGCGGGATCGCTGCTATCGAGCCCTCGAAGGCCTCCAGCACCGGCTGAGCCTGGCTGCCGAGCTGGATCGAGACGAACGACACCACTTCATAGCCGAGCAGTCGCTCGTCGATGACGGCGCGCACGGCGCGGATCACGCCGCGGCTGAACAGTGATTTGAGCCGCCGCAGGCAGTTCGGGGCCGATACGCCGATGCGCAGCGCCAGCTCGTTGTTGCGGACGCGCCCGTCCTGCTGCAATTCAGAGAGTATCTTCAGATCGACGCTGTCGAGCTGGACACGCCCGGCCATCCCTTAACCTCGTCATGGTCCCGTCATGCGAGTTAGCGAAGCACGGGGTGCAGGCCGTGCCAAGGGCTTGGAGAGCTGGTGTCTCCTGGCGTCATGGCCGGGCTTGTCCCGGCCATCCACGTTCTTTCACGCGGCCCGAAAGACGTGGATGCCCGGGCCGTCGCCACGCCGAAGCGGCTTTGGCCGCGCAGGCGGGACAAGCCCGGGCATGACGTCCCGTTAGAGTTTGTCGCGGATCAGTGCGTCCAGGGCTCGCCGCGGCGGAAGGAGAAATTGTCGGCATAGGCGACCTGGCGATGCAGGGATTCCTTGGGCTCGATCACCTGGTAGGCGATGCCCTTGCGCTCGCAATAGGCGACCGCCTCGTCCTTGGTGTGGAAGCGCAGCGTGATCTGTTGCTTCATGTCGCCCGATGAGGTCCAGCCCATCAGCGGCTCCACCGCGCGCGGCTGCTCCGGCTCGTAATCGAGTTGCCATTCCTTGGTCTTGGACCGGCCGGATTGCATCGCGTTCTTGGCGGGCTTGAAAATGCGTGCGGTCATTGGCGGTCCGGCCTCTTCGTCTTTCGTTCGATTTTCGTGCGTCACGGTAGCGATTGGTGCAAACCGCGGGCATAGTATAGAGACACCTTCGGGAACTGATCGGTGATTCCGGCCCTCCCGGGTCTCTCACCGACGGGTATAGTCATTATGCTGCACTGTGACAATTGCGTACCCGCCCTCCGCCCGGGAATCCCGCCCGGCGGCCCAACCTCGCCGCCTTCAGGGTATCTGCCCCCTTCGAGAGCTTTCGTCGCATGGCCTTCCTGAACATCAATGCCACGCTCCCCGACAAGGGCCGTGACCTCAGGCTCGACCTGTTTCGCGGCATCGCCAACTGGGCGATCTTCCTCGACCATATCCCCGACAACGTCGTGAACTGGATCACGACGCGCAACTACGGCTTCTCCGACGCCGCCGACCTGTTCGTCTTCATCTCCGGCTATACGGCCTCGTTCGTCTATGCGCGGATGATGCTGGAGCGCGGCTTCATCGTCGGCGCCACCCGCCTGACCAAGCGGGTCTGGCAGCTTTATGTCGCCCACATCATCCTGTTCGTGATCTACATCGCCTCGATCAGCTATCTGGCGCTGCGCTTTGGCGATTCAGAGATGATCAACGAGTTCAACGTCGCCGGCCTCGTCGACAACGCCACCGAGACCTTGCGCCAGGGCCTTTTCCTGCGCTTCAAGCCGCTCAATCTCGACGTGCTGCCTCTGTACATCGTGCTGATGGGCCTGTTTCCGCCGGTGCTGTGGTTCATGCTGCGCAAGCCCGATCTGACGATGGTGGCGTCCATCGTACTGTGGCTCTCGGCGCGGCACTTCGGCTGGAATTTGACCGCCTATCCGGCCGGCCAGTGGTACTTCAACCCCTATTGCTGGCAGGTGCTGTTCGTGTTCGGCGCCTGGTGCGCGATGGGCGGCGCACGTCGCTCGGGCTGGCTGATCAATTCGCAGATCACGTTGTGGGTCTGCCTGGCCTATCTCGCCTTCGCGCTGGTCATGACCATGGCCGGTCGTTTCCCGGCGCTCGGCGGCATGTTCCCGGAATGGCTGTTCTCGGCCTTCAATCCCAACGACAAGACCAACCTTGCGCCCTATCGCTTCATCCATTTCGTCGTGATCGTGATCCTGGTGATCCGCTTCGTGCCGAAGGACTGGCCGGGGCTGGAGTGGAAGGTCTTCGATCCCGTGATCGTCTGCGGCCAGCAATCGCTCGCTGTGTTCTGCGTCGGCGTGTTCCTGTCCTTCGTCGGCCGTTTCGAGCTGTCGATGAGCTCGGGCTCGCTGTTTGCGCAGCTGTTCGTCTCCATCGCCGGCATCGCGATCATGACGACGGTCGCCTATTACATCTCCTGGTCGAAGCGCCAGGACAAGCCGCTGAAGCCGCCGCCGGCAAAGCAGCCCGCAGCTCCCCCGGCGGCAAAGGCCGCCTAAGGCGTCGAACGCGCGCTTGCGTTCGACATGCGTTGCCGTGCCCGGCTTGTCAGGGATCGGCTTGACCTGGGTCAACCGGGAGCAACGCCGATCGGCCTAGGGTCACGAGGACACGCGCCGCCGCACCGATGTCGGCGGCCTCCCCTCGGACAAGGCACAAGCACATGCCCTCTCATTTTCACGCCGTGGTTTGGATCGATCATTCGCAGGCCCGGATCTTCCATCTTGGCCTGAGCGGCTCCGACGAAGTCACGCTGCATCCGCAGCTGGCAACACGGCATCTTCATCACAAGGCCAACGAAATCGGCAGCGGCCACGCCGCGCCCGACGCAACCTTCCTCGCCGAGGTGACCAAAGCTCTCGCCGACGCCGGAGAAATCCTCATCATCGGTCCGGCGAACGCGAAGACCGAGCTCGCCAGCCACATTCGCGCCCATGCGCCCGATCTCGCCAAGCGGATCGTCGCGGTGGAAGCGGCCGATCATCCCACCGACAACGAGATCGTCGCTTACGCCAAGCGTCACTTCAAATTGCCGCTGCCGCGCGTGCAGCCCCCCGGCGCCGCCGCGGGTGAAAGGCACGCCGGCTAGAGCATGATCCGGACCCGAAGGGCCGCGTTAGCGCAAAGTGTGAAGCGTTTTTCCGAAAAGATCATGCTCAAACAAAGAGCCTAAAGCGCGATGACGATTCAACCCAATCACATCGCGCTTTAGGCAAGGCGCCTCCGTCTCAGGCCGCCGCCTCGCCGTCGTACTCGGTGAATTTCTTGTAGATCCAGTCGCGGCCGTCGTGACGGCGCCAGACCTTGCCGTAGACGAGCTGCCCATTGATTGAGCGGCGCGGCACGATGACGGTCCAGAGATGCCAGATCTCGGTCCAATCAGGCCGTTGGCGGGATGTTTTCGTGAGATCGAAAGCCATGACGGACAACTCGCGCGAAACGCCGCGACGAATGTGATCTCGTGTGAGCCACTGCCGGGTCGTCGCGTGCCGAAAGCGGTTGATACCATCAGTCAAAATGGCCGCAACGACGCTCCCTGCTTAACCTAACCGATCAACCTTACCCGTCGACGGACAGCCGCGTTGCCGGTTGAAACGCCTGCCTATCTTTCTTAAGATGCAAGCGCGATTTGAGAATGAATGCGCCGTTTCCGAAGAGCGCGCCGGGGCTGATTTCAGGCTGAATTTTTCAAGCGACTGACTTGCGCAGGTCGACGATCATGAATTTGCAATGTGGATATTTGCGTCTGGCTATGATTTGGCCGCTCCCGACACCGGTCGCCATACAGCCGCCGGATCGATCGCCGAAGGCTGCCAACGACAATCATCCGGTCTGGCCGCTGGTCCCGTTTCCGGCGGGCTGGTGCGCCTCGGGCTAAGCCTTGAAAAGCGCAGCGCCGCGCAAGCGGAGTATCTTCGCTTGGCGGCGCCCAGGCAACGATGCAGCTTAGTAGTGATAGTTCACGCCGATCGTCGCAGCATGGATCGTGTCCTTGAGATGGGCCACGGTGACTCCTTCGGTCGGACTGATCAGTTGGATCGGGCTCTTGGTGCCGAAGTCGTGGTAGTTGTATTCGACATTGGCCGACCAGCACGGTGCAAACGCCCATTCCACGCCGGCCCCCAACGTCCAGCCCGTCCGCATGACGGACGCGCTTGGATCGACCGCAAAACCGGTGGTCGGATTGATATACCCGTCATCGATCTTCTCATGAGTCCAGGCGACGCCGCCTCGCCCGTAGAACAGCCAGCCTGAGCCATAGGCGTAGCCGAAACGCGCGGTGATCGAGGCGAGAAAATCGTTCTTGAAGCCGAACTGCGAGGGCACGGCAAGATTGCCGAGCGCTGGAAAGACCACATGGCTCGCGTGCTGGCTCGACAGGCTCGACCATGCGGCCCGCCCTTCGGCGCCGACGACCCAGTTGGATGCAAATTGATGATCGCAGCCCCCCTGTCCACCACCGATAAAGCCGCCTGCGCCGAAATCGACCGTCCCACCGGCGTTGTTGATCGTGCGATCGTCGCTCGCGCCGCCGCCGAGATGAGCTCCGAGATAGCAGCCGGTCCAGTTGAAGGTGGGCGGAACCATCGGAGGTGCCGGCCTCGCATAGTCGGCCGCCATTGCCGTCGTCGCGGAGAAGGCGAGAAGCGCCGTAGCACAGAGAGTTCTAAACATATCCGGTCGTCCCCATTGCATGCGCAGAGGTAAAGCACGCGAAGCTGACGCGGAGGTTGTGGCGCGACCAACGTGTCGCGGCGACAGTTCCGCCGGCCTGACCAAGCCAATGCGGCGGATACGCTTCTCATTCTCCAGGGAAAATGGAGGGGGCCTAAGCCCGGGACTGGTCGGGGCAGCTGGATTCGAACCAACGACCTGCAGTACCCAAAACTGCCGCGCTACCAGGCTGCGCTATACCCCGAATGTCCGGCGAGCCCCGTCGATACACGCTTCCTGGAGGGCCATCAAGCTTTCCAAGCCGCCGGCAAGCATCCAAGCCGCCGGCAGGCATCCAAGCCGCCGGCAGGCATCCAAGCCGCCGGCAGGCATCCAAGCCGCCGGCAGGCATTCAAAAGCCGCCGGCGCTGCCCCGAAAATCCATCCGCCGGGCGGCAACAGCCCTGCCCGACCTATTTGCTGCCGAACAGGGGGTGCCCGACGCGGTCGCCGGGGCGGATGCCGTATTTCTGGGCTGTTCCCGCCACGACCTCGAGGACGGCCCGGGCGGGCCCCTTGGATGAGATGATCTTGGTTGAGAGCGGCTCGGTGTTTTCGGCGATGCGCAGGATGCGGCCATCGGCGCGAATGAAGATCATGTCGAGCGAGACATAGGTGTTCTTCATCCACATCGACACTTCCTGCTCGGGATTGAAGTCGAACAGCATGCCTTTGCCGTCGGCCAATTCCTTGCGGTACATCAGCCCGGTCTGCTTCTCCTCCTCCGTGGTCGCCATCTCCACCGAGAACACCTGCACGCCGTTCTTGGTGACGATCTCGAGCGGCTGAAAACTGGCGGCGCGAAGGGGGGCGAGGGCGAAGCCGACAATGACGAGAGCGGCGGCAAGAAAGCCCCGGGCAACGGACCGGGCGGCCTTTCGATCAAAGCTCATGACGGGATACTCGGCAGAAAACTCGGCAGGAAACGCGGGGACGATTATGACAGCCCGGCGGTTGCGGGACTGCGACATCCTTACGCGGCCACCGCCGCAAAAGCCAGAAGCGCGCAAGGTCCCTGCGCGCTTCTGCTGACGAATACGAAAATTTGAAGCCGCTAGTGCGACTGGAGGCCTGGCGAGCCGGTTTCGGGGTGGATCTCGGCGGCCATCATGCCCTTGGAGCCGGGCCCGAAGCGGACCAGCACATACTGACCCGGGCGCAGCTCGGTCATGCCGAAGCGGCGCAGCGTCTCCATGTGCACGAAAATGTCGGGCGTGCCCTCGCCGCAGGTCAGGAAGCCGAAGCCGCGCAGCCGGTTGAACCATTTGACCTGGGCCCGCTCGAGGCCGCTGGTCGCGGTGACCGTGACGTGGGTGCGCGGCGGCAGCATCTGTGCGGGATGGATCGCGGTCGACTCGTCCATCGAGACGACGCGGAAAGCCTGGTAGCCCTTGGCGCGCTGGACGCACTCGACGACGATGCGGGCACCCTCGTAAGCGGTCTGGAAGCCGTCGCGTCTAAGCACGGTAACGTGCAGGAGGACGTCGGGCCAACCATTGTCGGGGACGATGAAGCCGTAGCCCTTTGAGGCGTCGAACCATTTGACGACGCCATGGACCTCGACGAGGTTGGCGCTGCCCTCACCTAGCCCCGTGAAGGGACTGAGCGCGTTGTCGCGACCGGCGCCGTGCTCGCCCGACGCGGGAACTCCCAGCTTCTTGGACTCAAATCCGTCCGACGACCCCATAACCCCGGACCCCGCAAACTGTCATGCAACCCGCCACATTGGCGGTGCTCGAATCACGCGTCTTAAGAGAATCTTCTCATTTCGACGCGACGCGAATCTTTCGACTCAAAAGATAACACTCCCGGTTGAGACGCATAGATAAAAAAGAGATTCGCTGGAACCTATGAACAGCTTGCACGGCCGCGAATCAAACTAACGCCTCAATTGCCGACAAAGGGGCCGAGCGTCTCGCCGATGTCGTGGTGGATGACGAGGTCGGCGATGTCGTCCTGCTCGGTCGGCTCGCGATTGATGATCACCAAACGTGCACCCGAATTCTTCGCCATCATCGGAAAGCCGGCCGCCGGCCACACCACGAGCGAGGAACCGATGGCGATGAAGAGGTCGCAAGACTGCGACAGCTCGGTCGCGCGCTGCATTTCATCCTCGGGCATCGCCTGACCAAATGAGATCGTTGCGGTTTTCACCGGCTCGTCGCATGCGGTACAGTCAGGCGCCGCGCCGTCCTGGTCGAAGCGGCGCTTCACCCAGTCGAGCTGATAGACCTGCCCGCATCCGATGCAGCGCGCGTAAGTGGTATTGCCATGAAGTTCAATCACGCAATCGGGAGCGAAGCCGGAGGCCTGGTGCAGATTGTCGATGTTCTGGGTGATCACCGCCGGAACCTTGCCGGCGCGATGCAGTGCCGCCAGCGCACGATGACCGCGGCCGGGCTTTGCCGCGGCGAACACCTCATCCATCGCGAAACGGCGGCGCCAGGATTCATCGCGTGCCGACTGGCTCGCGACGAACTCTTCGAACTGGATCGGGCGGTGGCGGGTCCAAATGCCGCCCGGTGAGCGGAAGTCCGGGATGCCGCATTCGGTCGAGATGCCGGCACCGGTAAACGGCACGATGATCCTGGCACGCGCGATCATGTCGCCGAGTTGCTCGACGCCGCTCTGAAGGTCCTTTGCAATCATGCGCCACCTCCCGATTCAAAGTCGCGCCTGCTGCACCATTTGCAAGCGGCAGGATTGTTGACGCTCTTATCCCCCGCCGCGCATGCACTGTCATCAGGCGGCAATTCCTTCCCGACCCTCGCTTATCACAATCCTGCAATGCCTCCTCCCCATTGACGCCCCAATCAGAAGCGCCAATGCATGTATTGACGCGACTCAACGTGATTGCGGCGGCAGTACTTGAGTTCAGACGCGCACATAGACTCAAGTGGAGTGGGGATTTGACATGACCGAAGCCGAACAACGCAAGATCCGCGAACGCGAAGAGATCGCCGCCCGTGTCGCCGCCTTCCGAGCCACGCAGGAGAAATTCAAGCGCGAGCGCGAAGAGTATTTCGTCTCGACGCTGGAGAACGCACGCAAGGTGGAACGACCCTCGCTTTGGCCGTGAGCGCATCGCGCGGTGCCCCGCGAACGAAAAAAGCCCGGAGCATCGCTCCGGGCTTTTCGATTCCTTGGGCCATTACCAGTGACGGTAGTAGTAGCGGTGGTGCCGGTAGTACGGTCCGCCATAATAAGCATACGGGCCCGGGCCGTAGCCTTCATAATAGACCGGGCCGCCATAATAGCCGTATCTCGGTCCGTAATAGCCGTACGGATGGGACGCTGCGACGGCGCCCGCGGTGATCGCGCCGGCGGCGAGACCGAACGCAAGGCCCGGGCCGTAGTCGTGCGCCTGTGCAGGTGCCGCAGCCGCGGTCACGCCGACGGCGGCGACGGTGGCAAGGACGGCGAGTGTCTTTTTCATGATCTCCTCCTTCGCATCTGGTCGGACAACGCAGCCCCGACGCATTGGTTCGCCCCGGATGGAACCGCAGCGGCCAGAAAATAATCTCCCGGCGGACGGAACGTTTTGAACTGCGATGGATTGACGCGATACATGCGAAGGCCTCCGCCATCAGGTTGGGGCAAGAGCATGACGACCCCGTCAGCATCTCCGCGGTGCTGGCGGGGTTTTCAGTTTCGCGGACAAACTGGCAGCAGACATCAATGGCTGCCAACGGGGCGGGAGGCCGAGGAGACAAGATTGCCGATATCCGCTTTGCTCGCCCGCATCCGCAGGCTCGTTCCCGCAAACGACACGCAGCATTACGACGAGATCGTCCGGAACTTCGGCACAGGCGCGCTTCGCCCGCCCCCGACGCCAATGAGCGACGGCGAGCTCGCCCGCGCCATCGCCGAGTTCCTCAAATCATCGCCGTCCCCGGAGGCGGTTGCGACGCTCGGTCGGCGGCTCGATCCCACCTCGCCGCTTTGAGCGGCGTTTCTTCGCAAGGGAACAGGCGCCTCGCGCGCGGGTTGAAATCGTCTTCCCGCAAGAGGAGCTCATCATGCCCGTCTGGCTCGAAGTCTTGCTCAACCTCTCCGGCTATGCCGGCTTCGTGGCGCTCGCAACAAGCGGCGCTGGGTGCTCGCACGACTCCGCCGAGGACGAGACCTGCCGCAGCAAACGCTAATTAGCCTGCCGCACGTGACCCGCCGTACGTACCAGCCGGTCGGCCTTTCAAAGGAGTCGATCGACTGGTTTGGCACAGGCCACGGCGCCGATGCCTCCTCACACACGACCCGTTCTGCATCCGACTCCATTTCGTTCTTGAAGAACGAATCGGAGGCGAGTCATTCGGGGGCAAGCATTTCCTAACGAGCGATGAAGCGACGCGCCGTCATAGGGGATCGTCATCGCCTCGAGCGGAGGCCTTCAAGCCGCCGCGCGCCGGGCGCTCGGCTTCTCCGCAAAGCATTCCAGGATCTGGATGCGGATTTCCTCTGCGGCCGGGCCCTCGACCTTCCTGAGCTGGTTCCAGAGCCGGATCACTTCGCGCTGCTTCTCAACGGTCATGAATCATCTCTCCTTGAGCTGATGACTCACTAGAACAAAATGAGAACATAAAGTCCAGCCCGCACGCGAATTTCCTGCGTGTCACGTTGAACCTTTTCGGCGCGCCCAAGACCTATGGAAGCTGGGGATTTCAGCGCCCAGTCAGATTGGCAGCGCCGCGATGGACGAACATATTCCGTCACGCGGCGCTGTTGCTTTTTGGATTTTCAACCTTAAGTTAGAGAGCGGCTGGCGGCCAGGCGCTGAAATCCCAACGCCGTCAGCGAGAGAGCCCCGTGCGCAAGCGCGGGGTTTTTTCGTTGTGCAGGGATGGCCTTGGAGAATTCCACGCAGAACTTGACGACATCGGTCTTAGAGCATGATCCGGAAAAGTGTGAAGCGGTTTTCCGAAAAGATCATGCTCAAACCAAAAGCTAAAGCGCGATGGTGATTCAACCCACTCTCATCGCGCTTTAGAAGATTCTCACGCCGCGCCCGGAGGCGCGGATGACGCGCGACAGCCGGATCAGACGGCGTCCTTGGCCACCTTCAGCGGCGAGGCCTTGACCGATTTGCTCGCCGGCTTGGCAGCAAACTGCATCGGCTCCTTGGTGAAGGGATTGATGCCCATGCGGGCCTCGGTCGCCGGCTTGTTGACGACCGACATCTTCACGAAACCGGGAATAACGAACTCGCCGGACTCGTTGAGCTCCTTGTAGCCGACCGTCGCCATGTACTCGATGACCGATTTTACGTCGTTCTTCGCAAGCTGCGTGCCCTCGGCAATCGCGTCGATCAATTGAGTCTTGGTCATCTTCGCCATGTCTGGAATTCCTCTGAATGGGGTGCGCGCGAGCTGCGCTGTAGCTTTGTCCCGGAAACGGTAAAACCATGCGCGCCGCGTCTGTTCGTGCCTGAAGGCCACGAAGCAGCCGGGCTTAGAGCCCATCAGGGGCGAAAACGCAAGCAGCAGTTCGGCTCGGGTTCCGTCCTGTTTCCGTCTGGCCGTGGCGATGACGTCGCCACGGCAACAGTGCTGAGGACGGCGTACGTCCGATGCTTCGGCGCGCTTGAACCCGCGTGAGGGAGGTCCGCGCGTTGACCGTCGCGGGAGTTTTCCACACCAGGCCTCATCTCACCGGGAAACTTTGATCTTGATGGATGTTGTTCAGACTCTGGTAACCTAACGCATCCACTCTTTCATGCAGTCTTGTTGCGTTGGAGTACCCGAAAAGTGCTGAATTTTGATGAGCTGCGTGAACTCGCGGCCGATGTCCGCGTATTTGTCGATGTCGCTGAAGACAAGGCCGAAGCGCTGAGGTCGGTCATCAGGGCCTACGACGTGGTGCTGGCGATCTTCCCGTCCGGAGACGGCATGGGCCTTCACGTCATCAAGGGCAAAGATATCCTGGACAACATCGCAAAGTCGCGCACGCACGCGATCTACAGCCACACGGCGATCGCGGTGCCTGACCTCGAGCATGCCGAAGCACTGAAATATTTGACGACGCCGCCAGAGCAACGGATCGCGGCATAGGCGGCGAGCGCCGACACAACGAGCGATCGTCCTCGGGACGATCGCCCTTCAGTGCCCCCATATCGCGATGGCGAAGCCGATCGCGAGAATGCCGATGCCGATGATCATGCTCCCGGCATCTGCCACGTCGTCCGCGCCGAACAATTTGGCGATGGCGGCTCCAACCAGGTTGAGGACCATCTCGAAGACGAAGCCGAACAAGGCGTCAAGCATGGCGGCTCATCCAGCCCTGCCAGACTTGATGCCGTGCACCGTGTCGCCGATCGAGCCGCCCACGACCAGGGCAGCGAACACCGGCCAGCCTGCAGACACGACCAGGATCGTCGCCAAATGCGCGTCCTCGCCAGGCCGCCGATAGGCATCGTAGCCGGCAAAAAAGACCACCGCGATCAGGCAACTGACGACGTATCGTTTGAACCATGTCACGGCGAAATGCCCTCGTTTCCAGGCATTCGTCGCCTCAAGCGCCATCCCGGTTCATGCTTGCTTCGCTTGCGGGAGACGCCAACACTGTCCCCGCTTCGCTTTGCCTGACGTCGTCACCGCAATTGCAAGCCCTTCAGCATGTGACTTGGTCGCCCTGGCCCGCCGGGGGTTCATGAGGCGCCGTTCAGGGCTCGCCTCGACCTGGATCAGTGCGACGCCGCGCAACAATCCCGCGCAACTCTCACCGTGATCTTAAGCCTCCGCCGCCGCCTTGTTCACCGAAGATCAAGCTTCTTGCCCTAGCCTGCACCGCCGCTTGGAGATCATCAGCGGGGGTGCTCGATGAGCGAGGGAGAGTTACGCAAGGACAGGCGCATCGCGTTCGAACGGCCGCTCGATGCGCGCGTCATGGCGATCGACGGCACATGGCAGCGCGCCTGCAAGATCCACGACGTCTCCGAAATGGGGGCGAAGCTGGTGATCGACGGCGCGGTGACGGATATCGGCCAGAGGGAATTCTTCCTGGTGCTGTCCCCCATCGGCCTCGCCTACCGACACTGCGAGCTTGCCTGGATCAATGGCGAATTCGTCGGCGTTCAATTCATCAATCGCGGCAGGGCAGCGAAGCGAGCGCGGCGCGGCGAAACCCTGGTGAAGTGACGGGGAGCTCCCAAACAGACTGGCAGCGCTGCCACGTCAATCTGCCCTCATCCTGAGGGCCCGCTTGTAGTGGGGGGTGCTTTGTAGGGTGGGTTAGCTGTGGAATTTCAACAGGTCGTCCATCGGCAGGCCGAGGCGGCTGATGGGCGGCTTGGCTTGCAGACT
>NZ_LBIZ01000099.1:0-141597 GCF_028128665.1 Bradyrhizobium sp. CCBAU 45384 | reverse complement strand
ATCGGTGAAGGCTTAACGAGCGATCCGATCGGGATGAGGCGCCGGCGCTCAGGTAGCTACTTTGTCGACAAGGCGCGCCGGGCGATTTCGGCGAACTGTTCCGCTGCGGGCGAGAGTGTAAAGTCGGCCCGGCTGAGCAGCGAGACATGCCGCCTGACGATCGGCTGGCTCAGCGCAACGGCCGCCAGGGTCGGAAACTGCGCCTTGGGCAGCATGTGCGCCGGCAGAATGCTGATTCCGGCCCCCTCCGCGGTCAATGCCAGGGCCGTCGTGATGAGCGAGACTTCGAGGGCCGGCTTGAGCTCCTGGCCCGTCTGGCCCAAGGCCTCGTCGATCTGGGTCCGGATTCGCGTTCCGCGGCGCATGGTGATCAGGTCGGAGGCGGCGAGTTCGTCCCAGGTCAGGCGCCGGCGCTTCTCGAACCGGCCGTTCCTGATGCCGATCGCCGAGAGCGGGCTTTCCATCAGCGTTTCGATCCGCGCCTCCGATGTGCCATCGTCCTCGAAGCTGCCGATGCCGAACTCGGCGTGGCCGGCCATGACGAACGGCAGCAGTTCGTCCGGAGCGACATCGAACAGGTCGATCCTGACCTCGGGATAGCGGGACCGAAACCTGGCCAGGATGCGCGGAAGCAAGGCCGAGGCCACGCCGGCGGAGACCGCGAGTGCGATCCGCCCCGACCTGACTTCGACGAGGTCGCGCATATGCTGCGCGAGGCCTCGTGCGCTCGACAGGATCCGCTCCGCCGCGGGGATCGCTTCCCTGCACGCAGCCGTCGGGTGCAGTGCGCGCGTCGTCCGATCGAACATCTTGACCTGGAAGTTCTCCTCGATCTGCCGGATCAGGAGGCTGATCGCCGACTGCGTCACGCGCAGTTCGGCCGCCGCCTTGGTGATGCTGCCGAGGCGATAGACCAGGACCAGCGCCTCCAGCTGCCGCATGGTCGGATTCATAAGGCGACCTCATGAATTTATGAGAATTTTGTGGCTAATCGAAAGAGTTGGGGTGTGCAAGATAATTCTGGCCGCGATCGCCATCCACGCGGCTGATATCGTCGGAAAAACGAAATACAGGGGAGGGAGATTTGGCGCAGACGATCAACATCGGCCGTTACATCGACGACCGTCCGCTTTCGGCCTTCCAGATTCGCGCGATCTGTTTGTGTGCCCTCGTGATCGGGCTCGACGGCTTCGATGCCCAGGCGCTCGGCTTCGTCGCGCCGGCGCTCAGCAAGGACCTGCATCTGGCTCCGGGCGCGCTTGGTCCAGTCTTCGGCGCCTCGTTGTTCGGCGTGATGATCGGCTCGCTGCTGTTCGGCGCGCTGGCCGACTATTTCGGTCGCAAATGGCTGGTGATCGCGGGCGTGATCGTCTTTGCGCTGGGCTCGCTGGCCACCAGCAGGGCCGGAAGCGTTCAGGACCTCGTGGTCCTGCGCTTCCTGACCGGCCTCGGTCTTGGTGGCGTCCTGCCGAATGCGATCGCACTGACCGGCGAATATTCCCCGCAGCGCCGCCGGACGCTGCTGATCATGCTGATGTTCATGACGGTATCGCTGGGATCGGCGATCGGCGGCTCGGTCGCGGCGAGGCTGATTTCGGCCTACGGCTGGCAGGGCATCTTCGTGATCGGCGGCGTGCTTCCGCTCCTGCTCTGCCCGGTCCTGATTGTATGGCTTCCGGAATCGCTGTCGCTGCTGGCGCTCGACGAGCGCAACAACGGCCGCGTCCGCTCACTCCTGGGGCAGATCGACCCGTCGGCAAAGTTCGCTGAGGACGCGCGCTTTGCCGTCGTCGAGGAAAGCGGCAAGGGATTCCTGCTGCCGCAGCTCTTCGCCAACCGGCGGCTCGTCCCGACATTGCTGTTGTGGATCATGTTCTTCATGAACATGCTCGACATCTACTTCCTCAACAGCTGGCTGCCGACGCTGACGCATGGCGTCGGCCTCGACGTCGAGGCCGCGATCGCCGTCGGGATCGCGTTCCAGCTAGGCGGAATGGTCGGCACGGTCGCGCTCGGATTGCTGATCGAGCGGCTCGGCTTCCATCGTGTCCTGTTCCTGACCTATGTCGCCGGCTTCGTCTCGATCGTGACCATTGGATTTGCCGGAGCCGTGCTGCCGATCCTGGTGCCGGCGGTCTTCATTGCAGGCGTCGCGGTCATCGGCGGCCAGATCGGCTGCAACGCCTATGCGGCGCGGCTCTATCCGACCTATATCCGCGCCACCGGAATCGGCTGGGCGCTCGGCATCGGCCGTCTAGGCTCGATTCTCGGCGTGACCGTCGGCGGACTGATGCTCGCCGCGCATTGGAGCGTCCCGTCGCTGTTCCAGACCAGCGCGGTGCCGCAGCTTTGCTCCGCGCTGGTGATCCTTGGCCTTGCCTTGCTCAGCATGCGCCGCGGCGGCGCGCTCAGCGGCCAGCCTCGGCATGACGAGCTTTCGGTGCCCGAGCGCGCCTGAGCCAGCGCGAGAACACGCCAGAGAAGAGATGACATGAAAAACATCCAGACACAGGTCCTGATCGTCGGCGCGGGGCCAGTCGGCTTGACCGCCGCCATGGAGCTCGCCTCCCGCGGCATCGACGTTGTCGTCGCCGAGATCCGCCGCGCAGGCGAGCCACCGAACGTCAAATGCAACCACGTCTCCGCGCGCTCGATGGAGGTGTTCCGCCGCCTCGGCATCGTCCGCGCGGTGCGCGAAGGCGGACTGCCGGCCGACTTCCCGAACGACTGCGCCTATCGCACCGCCGTGGTCGGTCGCGAGCTGACGCGGATCCCGATTCCCTGTCGCGCCGATCGCTACACCGCGACCGGCGGCCCGGATACCGATTGGCCGACGCCCGAGCCGCCGCACCGGATCAACCAGATCTATCTCGAGCCGATCCTGTTCGCGGCCGCCGAGGCCCGGCCGGGAATCCGGATTCTCAATCGCGTTCAGGTCGCGCATTTCGATCAGGGCGCAGACGGCGTTGTTGCGCGGGCGCAGGCCCTGGATGATGACCAGACCATCACCATCGCGGCCGACTATCTGATCGGCTGCGACGGCGGCCGCTCGACCGTGCGCAGGCTGATCGGCTCGCGGCTGTCAGGCACCGACGTCGTGCAGCGGGTGCAGTCCACCTACATCCACGCTCCCGCGCTGAAGGATCTGATCACCCAGAAGCCGGCCTGGATGACCATGTCGCTCAATCCGCGCCGCTGCGGCACGACTGTTTCGATCGACGGTCGCGACTTCTGGCTGATCCACAACCATCTCGCGCCTGATGAGCTCGAGTTCGACAGCGTCGATCGCGACTGGGCTCTGCGCACCATTCTTGGCGTCGACGATCGCTTCCAATACGACATCATCAGCAAGGAGGATTGGGTCGGGCGACGCCTGGTCGCCGATCGCTTCCTCGATCGCCGTGCGTTCATTTGCGGTGATGCAGCCCATCTGTGGATTCCCTATGCCGGCTACGGCATGAATGCCGGCATCGCCGACGCCGTCGACCTCTGCTGGATCCTTGCGGCCGTGCTGCAGGGCTGGGCGAGCCCTGCGCTGCTCGACGCCTACGAGGCCGAGCGCCAGCCGATCACCGAGCAGGTGTCGCATTTCGCGATGAACCATGCCCTTGCCGTGATGGGGCAGCGCCGTGCGGTGCCGCCCGAGGTCGAGATCGACGGCGAGGCAGGCGATGCCGCGCGCAGCAAGGTGGGGCAAGCCGCCTACGATCTCAACGTCCAGCAATATTGCTGCGCAGGCCTGAACTTCGGCTATTACTACGACCGGTCGCCGATCATTGCCTATGACGGCGAGGCGCCGCCGCCCTACAGCATGGGCAACTTCACAGCCTCGACCGTGCCGGGCGCCCGCGCGCCGCATGTCTGGCTGGCTGACGGACGTTCGCTGCTCGATGCGCTCGGCCCCGCCTATACGCTGGTGCGATTCGATCAAACCATCGATGCCGCACCGCTGCTGGACGCAGCCGCGCGTTCGGGCGTCCCCCTCACGGTGCTCGACGTCGATCGGGCTGGGGCAGGATTCGATTTTGCCGAGAATCTGCTGATGGTGCGCCCGGATTCCCACATTGCCTGGCGCGGCATGGCGGCGCCGCGGGATCCTGATCGGCTGCTTGAGCGATTGCGGGGAGCAGCTTCCGACCCGGCCGGTCGTGAGCACGATTCGGCGGGAGAAGCAGCCGCTGCTCAAATTGCTTGATCGGAAATACGGCTTTCTTGTTTCAAACGGGGGGACACAATGCGTAAAGGAGCGATGGCTGCGATAGGAGCCGTTCTCATCTTGCTGGGTGGGATGCTGGCGCATTTCACTCAGACGACCAATGGCATTCGTATCGAAGACGTGCGCTTCAAGGGCGCCGCGGGCAATACCATGAGCGCCCTGGTCTATATTCCGCGAAATGCAAGCGAGAAAAGCCCCGCGCCCGGCATTCTCGCGGTCCATGGTTACATCAACTCGCGCGAGACGCAGGATGGTTTTGCGATCGAGCTCGCCAGACGCGGCTATGTCGTCGTTGCACTGGACCAGACCGGCCACGGCTACAGCGATCCGCCTGCTTTCGCGCACGGCTTCGGCGGTCCCGACGGCCTGGCCTATCTGCGTAGCCTGCCCTATGTCGACAAGGAGAACATCGGCCTTGAAGGCCACTCCATGGGCGGCTGGACGATTCTTGCTGCGGCTGCAGCGATGCCGGATGCCTACAAGTCGCTGGTGCTGGAGGGCTCGTCCACCGGAAAGCCTTTTGCAGCCGATGGCACCCCGACCTGGCCGCGCAACCTCGCCGTGGTGTTCTCGCAATACGACGAGTTCGCGCTGATCATGTGGGGCAGCGAGTACGCCAAGAATGTTCCTCGGTCGGAAAAGCTTGCCGCCGTGTTCGGTGCTGCGGCACCCATCGAGCCCGGCAGGATTTACGGCGACATCAGCAAAGGCACGGCGCGGGTTCTCTATACCCCGGCCATCACGCATCCGGCCGATCATTTCTCGCACGAAGCCATCGGTGACAGCCTCGACTGGTTCAGCAAGACGCTCGCCGGCGGCACGCCGCTGCCGCCAGACGATCAGATCTGGCTCCGCAAGGAGATCGGCACATTGATCGCCCTCATCGGCTTCCTTGTTCTGCTGCTCGGTGCCTTCGACCTGCTGCTGGCCTCTTCGGCCTTTGCTTCGCTTCGGACCGGACCGGTCCATTCGGATGCGACGAGTGTCGCGCTGCCAAAAGGCGGACGCTGGTGGGCCGTGTTCTGGATTTCTGCGCTGTTGCCTGCGATCACTTACTATCCCGCCTTTGCGATCGGAAATGCGTGGCTGCCGGCATCGCGCGTCCTCCCGCAGGTTTTCACCACCCAGATCGCGACCTGGGCGCTCCTCAACACGGTGATTACGTTGGCGCTGCTGCCGTTCGTGCCGCGGCGCATCACTCGCAAGGGTGTTGCGGGGCCGGCCGTCTTGATCGCACTGGCGACGGTCGCTGTCGGCGTTCTGGCGGTGTGGCTTGCCGACCTCCTGTTCAAGATCGACTTTCGCTTCTGGGTCGTGGCGCTCAAAATGCCGAGTGCGACGCAATTGATGATCATGCCGATCTATCTGGTTCCCTTTACGCTCTTCTTTGTCGTCGCGCTGCGCGCGCTGCACGCCAATTTCAGCCGGCTCGATGCGCCGGCGATGGGTCACTATGTCACGACCATTCTGGTGCTCTCGCTCGGGATTTTCATTCTGATCGGCGGCCAATATCTGGCGATGTGGCTTGGCGGAAAATTGGTCAATCCGTTCCCGGCCTCGCCGGTCGTGCCGCTCTCGACCATCATCGGCATTCAGTTCATCCCGCTCCTTGCGGCGATTGCCGTGATCTCGACCTTCACATGGCGACGTACCGGCACGTCACTGCCCGGAGCCCTGATCTGTGGGCTGCTGGTGACCTGGTACATCGTGGCAGGAACGGCGACGCAGGCGGCCATCTGATGCCGACCTACAGCACCGCGCACTACTTCCTCGAGGCCCTCATGGACCTCGGGGTCGACACCATCTTTGCCAATCTCGGCACCGACCACGTCTCGCTGATCGAGGAGATCGCGCGCTGGGACAAAGAGGGACGGCGGCATCCCGAAATCATCCTGTGTCCGCACGAGGTGGTCGCGGTTCACATGGCAGCCGGCTATGCGTTCGCAACAGGCCGCGGCCAGGCCGTATTCGTCCACGTCGATGCCGGCACCGCCAATGCGTGCATGGCGATCCAGAATCTGTTTCGCTATCGGCTGCCGGTCATGCTGTTGGCGGGCCGGGCTCCGTTCACCCTGCATGGCGAGCTCAGGGGATCGCGCGACACCTATGTCCACTTCGTCCAGGACAGCTTCGACCAGGCGAGCATCGTACGTCCTTATGTGAAATGGGAATACACGCTGCCATCGGGCGTGGTCGTGAAGGAGGCGCTGGCACGTGCGGCGGCGTTCATGCACAGCGATCCGCCGGGGCCGGTCTACATGATGCTGCCCCGCGAGACCCTCGCGGAGAACTGGGACGCGCAGCAAATGCCCGCTTACCCGCCGGCGCGGTATGGCTCGGTCAAGGCCGGCGGGATCGAACCGGCGCGGGCGCATGAAGCGGCTGAAGCGCTGATGGCGGCCGAGAATCCGATCGCGCTGACCGCCTATCTCGGCCGCAATCCAGATGCCGTCGCGGTGCTCGAACGGCTGGCGCTTGCCTGCGGCATCCGCGTCGCCGAATTCAATCCGGTGACGGTGAACATTCCCCAGGACTCGCCGTGCTTCGCCGGTGGCGATCCGGCCGCCTTGGTCGCCCATGCCGACCTCGGCCTGCTCGTCGATACCGACGTGCCCTTCGTCCCGCAGTCCGTGAGGGCCGCGGATGGGCTGCGCTGGATCCAGATCGACATCGATCCGCTCAAGGCCGATATCCCGATGTGGGGCTTTGCCACCGACCTGCGCATCGCCGGTGATTCGGCGATCATCCTGCAACAGGTGTTAGAGGTCGTCGAAGCGCGCGCCGATTACGACTATCGCAGGAAAGTGCGTCGCCGGATCGAGAGCTGGGAGCCACTGCGCGAGGCCGGCCAGGCGAGGCGACGAGCCGCGGCCACGGAAAGAGGCGAATTGGGCGCGATCAATCCCGCCTTCCTTTTCTCGCGGCTGCAGGCACTCTTGTCGGAACACGACGTCGTCCTCAACGAGGCCGTCCGCAACGCACCGGTCCTGCAGCAGCAGCTGCGCCGCACCAAGCCTCTGACCTATGTGGGTCTGGCCGGCGGCGGGCTCGGCTTCAGCGGCGGCATGGCGCTCGGACTGAAGCTGGCCAATCCGGCGCGCCGGATCGTGCAGGTCGTCGGCGACGGCGCTTTCCACTTCGCCGCGCCGGATACCGTCTACGCCGTGTCGCAGCAATATCGGCTGCCGATCTTCACCGTCATTCTCGACAATGGCGGCTGGCAGGCCGTCAAGGCCGCAGTTCAACGGGTTTATCCCGACGGAGAAGCGCAGCGGGCCGACGCGTTCCTGTCCAGGCTTCGGACCGGACGCCAGGACGAGCAGCGGCATTTCATCGACATTGCCCGTGCCTTCGGCGCTCATGGCGAACGGGTGAGCGATCCGAACGGGCTTGATGAAGCAATCACCCGCTGTCTCCGCGCGGTCGACGCAGGATGCGCCGCCGTCATGCATGTCGACCTCGTGCCGCTCTAGGGAGGGGCAAGGGCGATCCAGTACTCCGAGACGGGGCGGCTAGGATCGAAAAGCCGCGGGGTACTGGATGCCCCGCTCAAGCCGGGGCATGACACCGGTTATTGGGCAACCAATGAGCGCTGCAAGACTCCCCCGGTTCCCCACCGCCCAACTTCCCCCGGGTTCCCGCCGCCCAACTTTAAGACACCGGCGACGGCTTCCTTAACCCGTTATTTACCGTAACCGACAAAAGTCAGACTTCGAGGCAGACGACCCGCGCCGAATTCGATTGTCTCGCAAGCGGCACGCGTGGGGAGACTGGAGGCGTCGGGTGGGGCGCGGAGTCGGAACCGGACAGAGTCATGAATTCGCGCGTATCGTGGAGTGTTGACGGTATCGATCCATCCGTCAGGGAGCGGGCCGAAGCCGCTGCCCGCCGTGCCGGCATGTCACTCAACGATTGGCTGAACTCCACGCTCGGCGAGACTGCGCCGCCGAATTTTCGCAGCCCTTACGAGCAGCCGCGTCAGGATCAACGTCACGATCCGCGTTCGCAGCAGCAGGACATTCAGAACCAAGGAATTGGTCAGGCGAGTCGCGAAGTCGCCGACATCCATCAGCGGCTCGACGCGATCACCCGGCAGATCGAACGGATTTCGAAGCCCGCCGCGCCGCGCCAAGACTCTTCCCGTGAAAGAGACGTCTCGCGCGAGCAGGGCGTGGCCCGCCAGCTCAACGATGCGATCTCGCGGCTCGATGCCCGCCTGTCGCAGATCTCGCGGCCGCAGCAACCGCAGCCGCAGCAGCCTCCGGCGCCACGCGCGACGCCTGCGCCCTCACCCGTTGAAACGCGCCATCGCCAGGCCGATGCGGTCGAGCGCGCGGCCGCGCAGGTCTATCGCAACTCGCCGCCGCTGAGTCCCGCCTCGTTCGACGTCGCGGTCGCCGAGATCACCGCACGGCAGGGCGAGCTTGACGGATTCGCACCGCGGCAGGTGCCGTCGCGTGCCGCGCCGCCGATCGCTCCGTCTGCGTCTGTCTATGCTCCGCCGCCACCGCAGGCGGGGCCGGATTTCTCCGCGCTCGAGCGCCATCTGCTCAAGATCACGAGCCAGATCGAGTCGCTGCAGCGGCCTGACCATACCGAGCAGGCCATCAACGGCTTCCGCGCCGAGCTTGCCGAGATCCGCAACGTCATCACCGAGGCGATGCCGCGGCGCGCGATCGAATCGATCGAGAACGAGATCCGCTCGCTGCACCGCCGCATCGACGAGACCCGCTCCAGCGGCACCGACGGCCAGGTGCTGTCAGGCATCGAGCGCGCCCTCTCCGACATCAAGCAGGTGCTGCGCACGCTGACGCCGGCCGAGCAGCTCACCGGCTACGACGAGGCGATCCGCAATCTCGGCGCCAAGCTCGACCTGATCCTGCGCGCCAATGACGATCCCTCGACGGTGCGCCAGCTCGAAGGCGCGATCTCGGCGCTGCGCGGCATCGTCTCCAACGTCGCTTCCAACGAAGCGCTGGCCCGCCTCGCCGAGGACGTGCAGCTGCTGTCATCCAAGGTCGATCAGCTCAATCGCGCCTCGGACCGCGGCGACAGCTTTGCGGTGCTGGAGCAGCGCATCGCCGCGCTCACGGCCGCGCTGGAAACGCGCGAGCGGCCGGCGCCTGCCGAGAGCACCGAGCATCTGGAAGCCGCGATCTGTGCGCTGTCCGACCGTTTCGACCGCATGCAGGTCGGCAACGACTCCGCCTCGACCTTTGCGCATCTCGAGCAGCGCGTCTCTTATCTGCTGGAGCGGCTAGAGGCCGCCTCGGATCAGCGCGGCAGCAATTTCAGCCGTGTCGAGGACGGGCTGCACGACATCCTGCACCACCTCGAGCGGCAGCAGGCGACCTATGCCGCGCTGGCCGAGAGCCGCAATTCAGCGCCGCCGCCCGATTCCGGCATGGTCGATCTCGTCAGGCGCGAGCTGTCCGACATCCGTTTCAGCCAGGCCGAGACCAACCGCAGCACCCAGGATTCGCTGGAGGCCGTGCACAACACGCTCGGCCACGTTGTCGATCGCCTCGCCATGATCGAGGGCGACCTGCGCGCGGTGCGCGCCGCGCCGCCCGCGCCTGCGCCGATGCCGGTGGCCGCGCCATTGCCGATGGCGGCTCCCGTCGAGCCGGCGCCGATGGCGCGCGAGCAATGGCAGCCTCAGCCGTCGCAGCCGAAATACGATCCGAAGCCCGAGCTGCCCAATCCCGCCGGCCAGCCGCATGCGCATTCCGGCTTCGTCGCCGCGCCGCGCGAATTCCACGCCGCCGCCCCCACCGCGCCGCCACCGGTGCCGGTGGCGGTGGCGCAGCAAGCTACACCGCCTTTGCCACCGCGCGCGATCAGCGAGATCCTCGAGCCGCACACGGCGCCGGCGCGCGCCACGATCGCGCCCGAACTGCCGCCGGATCATCCGCTCGAGCCTGGCACGCGTCCGGGCGGCCGCCCCGCCACGCCGTCCGAACGCATTGCCGCGTCCGAAAGCGCGATCAGCGAAATCCCGGCTGCGCCCAAGGAGCCGGTGTCGTCGTCGAGCTTCATCGCAGCCGCGCGCCGCGCCGCGCAGGCCGCCGCCGCGCAGCCACAGGAAAAGCCCGCCCGCGGCGTCAAGGCCGCAATCGCGGCGCGCAGCAAGGACAAGGCTCAAGGCAAGGCCCAGGCCGCCGCTTCGGAAGGCGGCTCGACCATCACCTCGAAAATCCGCTCGCTGCTGGTCGGCGCCAGCGTGGTCGTGATCGTGCTCGGCACCTTCAAGATGGCGATGAACCTGCTCGAAGGCGGCAGCGTGCCGCCGGCGCCGCAGGCGATGGAGAATACCAGCCAACAGGCACCGCAGGCGCCGCCGCCAGTCGAGAGCAAGCCGCCCGAGCAGGTCACGCCGTCGATGACCTCGCCGACGCCGATCGGCAAGCAGTCCCTGAACAATGCCGCGCCGGCAGCGAGCTCCGGCAGCACGGCTTCGGTCGAAATTCCGCCCGCGCCCGCAGCAGCGCCGCTTCCGCCCGCGGCGAACGGCGACGTCACCGGCGCGCTGTCGGGCACGAGCCGCGCGCGGCTCGGCGTGGTCCAGATCCCGCCGAGCGAGAAGCTGCCTGACGGCATCGCCGGTCCCGCTTTGCGCGTCGCTGCGATGAAGGGCGATGCGACCGCGGCCTACGAGATCGGCGTGCGCTTTGCCGAGGGCAAGGGCGTCGCTGCGAATTACGACGAAGCCGCCAAGTGGTACGACCGCGCCTCGCAGGCCGGCGTGGTGCCCGCAACCTTCCGCCTCGGCACGCTTTATGAGAAGGGCCTGGGCGTGAAGAAGGACGCCGACATCGCCCGCCGCTACTACACGCAGGCGGCCGAACGCGGCAACGCCAAGGCGATGCATAATCTCGCGGTGCTCGACGCCGACGGTGGCGGACGCGGCGCCAATTACAAGAGCGCGGCGCAGTGGTTCCGCAAAGCCGCCGACCGCGGCGTCGCCGACAGCCAGTTCAACCTCGGCATCCTCTATGCCCGCGGCATCGGCGTGGAGCAGAACCTCGCCGAATCCTACAAATGGTTCAGCCTGGCGGCCGCCCAGGGCGATGCCGATGCGGCCGGCAAGCGCGACGACGTCGCCAAGCGCCTCGACCCGCAATCGCTCGCCGCCGCCAAGCTCGCGATCCAGACCTTCAGCGCCGAGCCGCAGCCCGACGACGCCGTCAACGTGGCGACGCCCGCCGGCGGCTGGGACAGCGCCCCGCAGGCGGCCACCAAGCCCGCGCCGAAGCCGGTCGCAACGAAGAAGACGGCGTCGGCGGCGCATTGATTTAAGACGCCATCTCCTCTGGTCGTCGCCCGGCTTGACCGGGCGACCCAGTATTCCAGAGGCCTTCGTCGGATAGCTCGCTCCCACAACACCCGCTGCGGCGTACTGGATGCCCCGGTCAAGCCGGGGCATGACATCCTAGCAGGATCACGGCGCCTCGATCACGGTCGGCACGCCGGGCTCCAGCAATCGCAGCCGCGGTCCGAACCCGAGCACGTCGAACGTCTTGCGCAAATCCTCGCCGTTCTGGCGGAAATGCGCCCAGCCTTCGGTGTGCACGGGCACGATCATCGCATCGGGAAAGGCGCGCGCGGTCTCGATGGTGTCGTTGGTGTCCATGGTGAGATGGAACGGGCCACGCGTTTGCGCGGCGCCGGCAAACGGCAGCACCACGCCGCACTTGAAGCGGCGCGCAACTTCGGCGACTCCGTCGAACCAGGTGGTGTCGCCGCTGATATAGACCGCGCTCGTGTCCTTGCGGCTCGATTGCACCACGAAGCCGATGACGTCGCCCGACAACGGCTCGATGCCGGCAGGGCCGTGACGCGCCGGTGTCGCGGTGATGGTGAGCATGTTGCCGTCGTCGTCCTTCAGATGCGCGGTTGCCCAGGGCGCGAGGCCCTCGACATGGCCGCCGAGGCGTTTGGCGCCGGCCTCCGTCGTCAGCGCGCGTGGTGCTTTCAGCAAGAAGTCGCGCCCTGAATTGTCGAGATTGTCCGAATGCTGGTCGTGGCTGAGCAGCACGGCATCGATGGGGCCGATCGCAGCGGCTTTCACCGCCGGGCCGGTGGTCTTCTCCAGCTTCACATGCGGCAATTGATAGGCGCCCGGCGCATCGAAGGTGGGATCGGTGAGCAGGCGAAAGCCGTCGATCTCGATCAAGGCGGTGGGGCCGCCGATCAGGGTGATTGAAACGGGCATGCGGAACTCCTCTTACGCCACCGGCTTTGCGGGGCGCGTCACCAGGTAAATGCCGAGCGCCACCGGAATGATCCCCAAGAGGTCGCGCGCCTCGACGTGTTCGCCGAGCACGAGAAACGCGAACAGCATGCCGAGCGGCGGCATCAGGAAATGATAGGCACTGGCCGCGGTCGCGCCACACACTTTCAGGAGATGAAACCAGAGCCAGGAGGCGAGGATCGAGCCGCCGAGCACGAGGAAGGCGAAGGCGCCGATCAGGCCCGGGGTAAAGTCGATCGCGCGGACATCGGCGAAGGTGAATGCGATCGGCGCGAGCACGATGCCCGCTGCGAGGCTCTGCACGCCATTGCCGATCCACAACGAGCCCTTCGGCGCGAGCAGCTTGAACAGAATGGTGCCTGATACGATGGAGGCGAGCGAGGCCAGCGTGAAGACAATGCCGTGCAGGCTGTCGGTGCCGACCGAGAGACGGTGCCACACGATCGCCGTCACGCCGACGACGCCGAGCAAAAGGCCGCTCGCCTTGCGCCAGGTCATGCCTTCGCCGAGCAGCAGTGCGGCGAGCGCCGCCGTGAACACCGGATTGGTCGAGACGATCAGCCCGCCGAGGCCGGCGGAGACCGATTGCAGGCCGGTATAGCCGAGCCCGAGATAGAGCGCGTTGTTGGCGATGCCGAGCACCGCGAAGATCGCGGCGTCGCGCCAGGACAATGACCAGGCTTCGCCACGGATCAGCGTGGCACCCAGGATCAGGATGCCGGCCAGCGAGAAGCGCGCGGCGAGCAGGATCAGCGGCGGGCAATGGGTGACGCCGATCTTGCCGGCGACGAAGGCGTAGCTCCAGAGCAAGCAGAACAGGCCGATGGCGAGCGGCAGCGTGTTGAAGCGGGTGCGGGGAACCGAAATCGAAGGCGCAAGCGACATGAGGCATTCTCCTGAACCCCCGATCTAGGGACGCCGCTTGCCATTTGGAAATTAAATGATTAACTGCGGATCAGTTGATTTTCGAATGGAGGCTGATATGCTCGATCTCGAGCTTCTGCGCAGCTTCGTCTCGGTGGTCGAGGCCGGCGGCTTCACCCGCGCCGGCGAGCGCGTCCACCGTACGCAGTCGACCGTGAGCCAGCAGATCAAGCGGCTGGAGGAGGATGTCGGCCAGGTGCTGCTGCACCGCGATGGCAAGGACGTGCGCCCGACCGAGGCCGGCGAGCGGCTGTTGTCCTACGCGCGGCGGCTGCTTTCGCTTGCGGAAGAGGCGCGCGACGTGCTGCGCCAGCCGGGCGGCGAAGGCGCGATCCGGCTCGGCATCCCCGAGGATTTTGCGGCCTATCGGCTGACGAAGCTGCTGGGCACGTTCTCGCGCTCGCACCCGGGCCTGCGCCTCGACGTGCGCGCCGACCAGAGCAAGCACCTCGCCCGCGATCTCGAACGCGGCGAGCTCGATCTCGCGCTCTACAAGCGCGCGGCCGGCGAGAAGGGCGCGATCGCGGTGTGGCCGGAGCGGGTGCACTGGGTCACCAGCAAGAGCCATCCGGTCGACGTCGACGTGCCATCAGTGCCCCTGATCGGCTTTCCGCTCGGCTGCGTCTATCGCGCCGGCGCCATCCACGCGCTGGAAAGCGCGGGCCGCGCCTGGCACACCGCCTACACATCATCGAGTCTCTCCGGCATCCAGGCCGCGGTGGCCGCGGGCATGGGCTTAAGCATCCTGTCGGAGATGTCGATCCAGTCCGACCACCGCGTGCTGACCGCCAAGGACGGCTTTGCGCCGATCAACAAGACGGAGGTGGCGCTGATGGCCTCGCCCAATGCGAGCCCCGCGACGCTGCGGCTGGCGGATCGCTTGGCGGAGTTTTGCGAGGACGTGCAGGCGAAGGCGGCGTGAGCTTGGGAGATGCGTAGGGTGGGCAAAGGCGCGAAGCGCCGTGCCCACGATCCTTCAATAATTAGCAGGTGGTGGGCACGCTACGCTTTGCCCACCCTACGAGAGCAGCGACTTCAGTAACACCTTGACGCCGCTATCGCGTGCACGCGGCGGTCGCCGAGGAGATGGGCGACAAAGCCGGTCTTCGCAAAGATCCTTGCAAACGCGGCGTCGCGGATGCTGAGGCCGCCGGCATAGGCGCCGAAGGCGGGCATCACGGCGCGCATTCCGTCGCTGGCGAAGCAGCGCCGCTCCATCGAACGGCCGCGGGCGGAGATGCGGGCCTTGGGGTGCAGATGGCCGGCAATCTCGCCAGGCGCGCCTGATGGCTCGTGGCGGAAGGTGATGGGGCCAACAGCAACTTCGTCGGCGACGGTACCGCCGAGATCGCGCGGCAGCATTGGATCGTGATTGCCCGAGATCCAGATCCAGTCGCGCCCTGTTTGGAGCGCGGCGACGGCATCGCGGTCCTCCGCGGACAGGCGCTCATGCGCGGTGCGATCATGAAAACTGTCGCCGAGCGCGATGATCGTTTTGGGATTATGGCGGGAGATGACAGCAGCGAGCCGGCCAAGTGTCGCGACGGTATCGTAGGGCGGCAGCAGCACGCCGCGGGTGGCGAAGCTCGAGCCCTTCTCCAGATGCAGATCGGAGACGACCAGCAGGCGCTGCTCGTCCCAGAACAGCGCGCCGGAGAGATCGGCCGCGAAGGTCACATCGATGATGGTGACTCTGGAAACGCGCATGTCCTCGTCATCCCCCGAAATCAGCGCGCCTGCCGTCACGTCTTACCCGCTTCTATCCATCGCCTCTTTGACGAGTTCATCCGCGGCTTCGGCCAGCAGCTCGTCTGCAGCTTCGCCATAAACTGACTCGCGGCCGATTTCCAGCATCACGGGGACGGCGAGCGGGGAGACGCGGTCGAGTTCCCGGTGGGTGATGCGGCCCTGGATGCGCATCAGCATGTCGCTGAGGCGGCGCAGATCCAATAGGCCGGTGGCGGCATCGGCGCGCGCGGCGCGCAGCAGCACGTGGTCGGCCTGATGCTTGCGCAGGACGTCGTAGACGAGGTCGGTCGAGAACAGCACCTGGCGGCGGCTCTTCTCTTCGCCGGTGTGGCGGCGCGCGATCAGGCCGGAGATGATCGCGCAGTTGCGGAAGGTGCGCTTCATCAGCGCGGATTCGGCGAGCCAGGCCTCCAGATCGTCGCCGAGCATATCAGGGTCGAACAACCCGTTGAGATCGATGCGGCCGTCCCTGATCATGAAGGAGAGGTCGCCGAGCCCCCAGATCGCCACCGCATATTCATTGGCGACGAAGCCGAGCGGCCGGGCGCGGGCGCGCTCCAGCCGGCGCGTCAACAGCATGCCGAGCGTCTGATGCGCGAGGCGGCCTTCGAAGGGATAGCAGACGATGTAATGCTTGTTGGCGCGCGGAAAACTTTCCACCAGCAGCTCGCGCACGGCGGGCACGCGGCTGACGTCCTTTTGCTGCGACAGCCAGTCGCGCACCTGCTCCGGCAAGCCACCCCAAGCACGCCCGTCGTCGAGCAGACGACGGACGCGTTCGGCAAGATAGGTCGAGAGCGGGAATTTTCCGCCCATATAGGACGGCACTTTCGGATCCTTGTCATGCGCGCGTGAGACATAGACCTGGTCCTCGACCAGGGTCTCGTAGCGCACCACCTCGCCAGAGAACACGAAGGTGTCGCCGGGCGAGAGGCCTTCGATGAAGGCCTCCTCGATCTCGCCGAGCAAGCGGCCGCCGCGCGCGATCACCCCCGTCGAACCGTGACCGCCGCCGCGCGAGCGCACCAGCCGCACTTTCAGCATGTCGTCCTCGACGATGGTGCCGACATTCATCCGGTAGCTCTGCCGCACTTTTGGATTGGCGACGCGCCAGCGGCCCTCCTTGTCCTGCTTGATGCGGGCGAAGCGCTCATAGGTCTTCAGCGCGTAGCCGCCGGAGGCGACGAAATCGACGACGTCGTCGAAATCCTGCCGCGACAGGGCGGCGTAAGGCGCGGCGGTGCGGACCTCGGCATAGAGTTCATCGGAAAGAAACGGCTCGCCGCAGGCGCAGCCGAGCACGTGCTGGGCCAGCACGTCGAGCGCGCCGGTACGCAAGGGCGGGGTGTCCTGCGCATTCTCGGCGATGGCATCGATGGCGACGCGGCATTCCAGCACCTCGAAGCGGTTGGCGGGCACCAGCACGGCGCGCGAGGCTTCGTCGAGGCGGTGATTGGCGCGGCCGATGCGCTGCATCAGGCGCGAGGAGCCCTTGGGCGCGCCGATATTGACGACGAGATCGACGTCGCCCCAGTCGACGCCCAGATCGAGCGAGGAGGTGCAGACCACGCCGCGCAAGCGTCCTGCCGACATCGCATCTTCGACCTTGCGGCGCTGCGCGACGTCGAGCGAGCCGTGATGCAGCGCGATGGCAAGGCCGTCGTCGTTCATGCTCCAGAGATTCTGGAACAGCATCTCGGCCTGGCTGCGGGTGTTGACGAACACCAGCGTGGTCTTGTTCTGCTTGATCAGCTCGTAGATTTCGGGGAGCGCGTGACGTGCGCTGTGGCCAGCCCAGGGCAGGCGCTCGCTTGTGTCGAGCATCTGAACCAGCGGTGGCGCGGCGCCGCCGGCGACGACGATGTCGGCGGCAATCTCCTTGCCTTCGGGCTGCGGCACCAGGAAGCGCGCGAGTTGCTCCGGCTCCGCCACGGTCGCCGACAGGCCGATGGCGCGCATCTGCGGGGCGAGACGCCACAGCCGTGCAAGGCCGAGCGACAGCAGATCGCCGCGCTTGGACGTCACCAGCGCATGCAGCTCGTCGAGCACGATGCGCTTCAGCGAGGAAAACAAAAACGGCGCATCGTCGGAGGACAGCAGCAGCGCGAGCTGCTCCGGCGTCGTCAGCAGAATGTCGGGCGGATAGCGCCGCTGCCGCTGACGCCGCGACACCGGCGTGTCGCCGGTGCGGGTCTCGACCTTGATCGGCAGGCCCATCTCGGCGATGGGGCGCTCGAGGTTGCGGGCGATGTCGACGGCGAGCGCTTTCAACGGCGAGATGTAGAGGGTGTGGAGACCGGCGCTGCGCTGCACGCTGCGGCCGGTGGAGACGAGGGATTTCGCGGGCGTCGCCGGCGCAGAGCTGAGTTCCACCAGCGTCGGCAAGAATCCCGCCAGCGTCTTGCCGGCCCCGGTCGGAGCGATCAGCAAGGCCGATCGATCCTCACGCGCCTTTTCCAGCAGCGCGAGCTGATGCTCGCGCGGCGTCCAGCCGCGGGCCGCAAACCATTGCTGGAAACGGTCGGGCAGCAGCGGGGCCGGCTCGGCCGGAATTTTGAGGATGCGGGGCGGCACGGCGTTAGAGGTAAGCCGTGGGGGCGGGTTCGTCGAGGGGTGGGACGGTCTCGTCGTCTCGTAGGCGGGCAAAGCGAAGCGTGCCCACGCATTTTTGCGATCGAGAGGAATGGTGGGCACGGCGCAAGGGCGCCTTTGCCCACCCTACGGCATCTCGATTGCCGAGAGAGCCTACTCCACCACCGGCTTGTCGGAGACCTCCCAGTCCTTGCCGTTGAAGACCTGGATGAACAGCGTCTTCATCGGCGTGTCGTCGTCGGGGGTGTAGCTGTAAGGGACGCCACCGAGTCTCGTAGGGTGGGCAAAGCGAAGCGTGCCCACGCAGCTTTACGATCGAGAGAAATGGTGGGCACGGCGCAAGGGCGCCTTTGCCCACCCTACGGCATCTCGATTGTGGAGACCCGCTACTCCACCACCGGCTTGTCGGAGACCTCCCAGTCCTTGCCGTTGAAGACCTGGATGAACAGCGTCTTCATCGGCGTGTCGTCGTCGGGGGTGTAGCTGTAAGGGACGCCACCGAGTCTCGTAGGGTGGGCAAAGCGAAGCGTGCCCACGCATCTTTACGATCGAGAGAAATGGTGGGCACGGCGCAAGGGCGCCTTTGCCCACCCTACGGCATCTCGATTGCCGAGAGAGCCTACTCCACCACCGGCTTGTCGGAGACCTCCCAGTCCTTGCCGTTGAAGACCTGGATGAACAGCGTCTTCATCGGTGTGTAGTCGTCCGGGGTATAACTGTAGGTGACGCCGTCGAGGAAGAACGGCGAGTGGAAGCCATTGAGGTTTGAGGCCTGCTTCAGCACATTGGCGCGGGTGAGGTCGTCGCCGCAGCGGCGCAGGATCTCGCCCATGGTGACAGCCTGGCCGTAGCCGGCATAGGCGATGGTGTTATCAGGAGCGACGTTCGGCAGATATTTCTTGCGCAGCTCCTCGAATGCCATGGGGCCCGGATCCTTTTCCCAACGGCCCGGCCCGGCATCCTTCGCATAGCTGATCGAGACGATGTCCTTGGCATTCTCGAAGCCAGCGGCGCTGAGGATGGATTTGCCGGTCGAGCCGGCCGAGAGCAGTTGCAGCGGCTTCCAGCCGAGCTCGGCCACTTTCCGGATCGACTGCGACGACGCCTTGCCGGTGGAGATGTTGTAGAAAACATCCGCGCCCGATTTCGACAGGTTGATCAGCTGTGAATCGACCGTCGGATCGGTGAGATCGTAGGTCTGCTCCATGATCACCTGCGCAGTGCCGCCGGCATCGGCCAGCACCTTCTTGAAGGGCCCAAGGAAATCGCGGCCGAAATCGTCGTTCTGGTAGAGGATACCGATCCTGGCATTCGGCTTCACGTTGACGACGTGTCGCGCCAGGATGCGCGCTTCGGTCGGATAAAGCGGCAGGCCCGCCATCGTCCATTTGAACTCTTTCGGATTGTTCCACTTCGAGGCGCCGGTGTTGAGCAGCAGCTGCGGCACGCCCTTGGAGTTCAGATATTTGTGCACGGCGGTCTGCGGCGCGGTGCCAAGCGAGCCGTAGAGCGCCAGCACCTCCTCCTGCTCGACCAGGCGCCGCGTCGCCTCGACGCATTTCGGCGCGCTGTAGGCATCGTCGAGCGTGAGGAAGTTGACCTTGCGTCCGTTGATGCCGCCGCCTTCGTTGAGCATCTGGAAATAGGCCTCGCCGACGCGCCCCAGCACGCCGTAGAGCGAGCCGGGGCCGGAATGCGGCACGGTCTGCCCGATCTTGATCTCGGTATCACTGGCGCCGGCATCGTATTTCTTCTCGGCGGCCCAGACATAGGGCGCGGGCAGAACGGATGCGGCGATGGTGGCGAACGCGGCGGCGCTGACATCGCGCCGCGATGGATTCCTGGTCATTGTTTCTCTCCCTGGTGCTGCGCATTGTGCTGGGAACGCAGCGCAGCTCGCAAGTCCGAAGACGCCGCTTTGCGACGCAATGACGCTAAAATTGCAGGGTGTTTAGCGCCTAGACTCAAGTTTTCTCGGCAACGATGACGAGACCGCGCACCGGCTCGTTGTTCTCGTTGCGCGGCGAGCACGGCTCAAGCGTGACGAGCTTCAGGGTGGCCTTCGCAATCGCACCCCGCACATATTCCGCCGAATGGGCATAGCGCAGGCCTTCGCCGAGCACGATGCCATCGCCGTCATGCGTCTCCAGCGTGAAGGCGAGCACGCCGCCTGATACGAGCACGCGCCTGGCCTCGTTCAGCACAGGCGCGAGATCGGAGAGATAGACGAATGCATCCGCGGCGACGACGAGGTTCGCGCTGGCATCGGGCTTGGTGCGCAGGCCCTCGATCATGTCGGCGACTTCGAGCTCGGCATAGAGCCCGGCGGCGCGCGCCTCCTTGATCATGCCTGGCGACAGATCGATGCCGATGAATTGGTCGACCTGCTTGGCAAACGCAGCGGCCGCAAGCCCGGTGCCGCAGCCGAGATCGATTGTGCGCTTGAAGAAGGCCGGCTTCTTCGCCGCGACGCGCGCGGCCACCACCGCCTTGAAGATCACGCTAGGAGCGCGATAGCCGAGATCGTTGATCAGCGCGTGCTCGAAGCGCGGCGCGTATTGGTCGAACAGCGCCTGCACATAGGCCTTGGGCATTTCCGCCATTTCAGTATCGCCCAGCCGCATCAGATGGAGACCGGCCCCGTGCTGATCCTCAGGGTCGGATCGCCGTGCTTCCCGGAACGCTGCTATGGCCTTGTCGCGCTCGCCGAGCTGCTGGCGGATCTCGCCAAGCGTGAACCAGGCCGAGGTGAAGTCAGGCGCGAGCTCGATCGCCTGCTCCAGCAGGTCGGCGGCGGCGGCCAGATCGCCCTTGAGCTGGAGGTCGCGCGCGAACTCGAAACGGCGGTCGGCCATGAGATCGCCGGAGGTCAGGAACAGGCGGAGCGGCATTGCAGGAACCGATTGTCATTGCCGGGCTTGACCCGGCAATCCATCAAAAAAGACCTCTTTAAGAGGATGGATGCGCGGGTCAAGCCCGCGCATGACGGGTTAATTTGGAGCACGATGTTCCTATATGACGATCATGCGCCCGCAAGACATCCTGCTGCCAACTGCTGACGGCCTGTGCTGCAGGCCCGGCGGCTTCCACATCGATCCGATCCGCCCGGTCGAGCGGGCATTGATCACCCACGGCCATTCCGACCACGCCCGCGCCGGCCATGGCGCGGTGCTGGCGACGCAGGAAACGCTCGACATGATGCGGCTGCGCTACGGCGAGAATTTTGCCGGCTCGACGCAAGTCATCAGCTATGGCGAAGACATCAGGCTCGGCGACGTCAAGGTCAAGTTTCACCCGGCCGGTCATGTGCTGGGCTCGGCGCAGATCGCGGTGACAGCCAAGGACACCTGCATCGTCGCATCAGGCGATTACAAGGATGCGCCGGACCCGACCTGCGTTCCGTTCGAGCTGGTGCCTTGCGATGTCTTCATCACCGAGGCGACGTTCGGCCTGCCGGTGTTTCGCCATGGCGATGCGGCGCTCGAGGTGAAGAAGCTGCTGGCCTCGGTCGCGCTGTTTCCCGAGCGCGCCCATCTCGTCGGCGCCTACTCGCTCGGCAAGGCCCAGCGTGTGATCGCGCTGCTGCGCAAGGCAGGCTATGACGCGCCGATCTATCTGCATGGCGCGATGGAGAAGATCACCGCGTATTATCAAAGCCGCGGCATCGACCTCGGCGAGCTGCGGCCGGCGATGGGCATGAAGAAGGCGGCACTCGCCGGCACCATCACGCTCGCGCCGCCTTCGGCGACATCGGACATCTGGGCCCGGCGCTTCCCCGATCCCGTCACCGCCTTCGCCTCGGGCTGGATGCGCGTGCGCGCCCGGGCGCGGCAAGGCGGTGTCGAGCTGCCGCTGGTGATTTCCGATCACGCCGATTGGAACGGCCTCACCGCGACCATCGCGGCGACCGGCGCTAGCGAGATCTGGGTCACCCACGGCCAGGAAGACGCGCTGGTGCATTGGTGCAAGACGCAAGGTCTGCGCGCCCGGCCGCTCGATCTCGTCGGCTATGGCGACGAGGAGGAGAGCGAGCCGCAGCCTCGAAGCGAGGCCGAGGCATGAACCGCTTCGCCGAACTCCTGGACCGCCTCGCCTACGAGCCCGGCCGCAACAACAAGCTGCGGCTGCTGCAAGGCTACTTCCGCGAGGTCGGTGATCCCGACCGCGGCTACGCGCTCGCTGCGCTCACCGGCGCGCTCAGCTTCAAGCACGCCAAGCCCGCGCTGATCCGCGACCTCATCGCATCGCGCACCGATGAGGTGCTGTTCGGGTTGAGTTACGACTATGTCGGCGATCTCTCGGAAACGGTGGCGTTGATGTGGCCGAAGACGGCGCTGGCCGCCCACAACAACCCGCCTCCTCCGACCCTGACCGAGGTCGTCACCACGCTGCGCACGCTCGGCAAGACCGAGCTGCCGAAGCAGCTCGAACGCTGGCTGGACGAGCTCGATGAGACCGGCCGCTGGGCATTGTTGAAACTTGTCACCGGCGCCATGCGCATCGGTATCTCGGCGCGGCTGGCGAAGACCGCGGCCGCGGCGCTTGGGGATAAGGATCCGCATGAGGTCGAGCTGCTCTGGCCGGGCCTCAGCCCGCCCTATCTCGACCTGTTCGCCTGGCTGGAAGGCCGCAGCCAGAAGCCTGTCAATCGCGATCCCGCGCCGTTCCGGCCCGTGATGCTGGCGCATGCGATCGAGGACAGCGATTTCGCAAGCCTCGAACCCGCCGATTACATCGCCGAATGGAAGTGGGACGGCATCCGCGTGCAGGCGGTCGCCGGCCGCGATGAGCACGGGCAGATCACCGCGCGGCTCTATTCGCGCACCGGCGAGGACATCACGGGAAGCTTTCCGGATCTCGTGCCGTCGCTGCGCCTGCCCGGCGCGATCGACGGCGAGCTCTTGATCCTGCGCGAAGGCCGCGTGCAGAGTTTCAACGTCCTGCAGCAGCGGCTCAACCGCAAAATTGTCTCGCCGAAGCTGATCAAGGATTTTCCGATTCACTTGCGCGCCTACGATCTGCTAGGGGATGACGAGAGCGATCTGCGCGAATTGCCCTTCGCCGAGCGGCGCGAGCGGCTTGAGACCTTCATCGGCAAGCTCGACGATCCCCGCCTCGATCTCTCGCCCACCATTCCCTTCGCAAGCTGGGATGCGCTCACCGCCGCGCGCGCCGATCCGGCAAGCGCCGGCGCGGGCGAGGATGCCGACGCCGTCGAAGGCGTGATGCTGAAGCGGCGCGATGCGCCCTATCTGCCGGGACGGCCGAAGGGACAGTGGTGGAAGTGGAAGCGCGTCCGCACATCATCGATGCCGTGCTGATGTATGCGCAGCGCGGCCACGGCAAGCGTTCGTCCTATTACTCCGACTACACTTTTGGTGTCTGGACCGAAACCGACAATGGCGAGGAACTGGTGCCGGTGGGGAAAGCCTATTTCGGCTTCACCGACGAGGAACTGTTGCAGATCGACCGTTTCGTCCGCCGCAACACCACGGAAAAGTTCGGCCCCGTCCGCCATGTCGTGCACGAAGGCGACAAGGGGCTGGTGCTGGAGGTGGCGTTCGAGGGCCTGCAGCGCTCGCCGCGGCACAAATCCGGCGTCGCGATGCGCTTCCCCCGCATCAGCCGCCTGCGCTGGGACAAGCCGCCACGGGAGGCCGACCGGCTGGAGACGCTGGAGAAGATGCTGAAGGAGGAGGCGGCGGAGATTGAGGCGTGAGGTGCTGGATCTTGCCACGACGACAGAGCGCCCCCTCGCCCGCTTGCGGGAGAGGGTCGGGGAGAGGGTGTCTCCACAATGGAATCCCCCCTAGAGGAGAAAGCCCTCACCCGCGCCTTCGGCGCGACCTCTCCCGCAAGCGGGCGAGGTGACGGAGCCCGCGGTCGGCGGCGTGCCCGATCAAGGTCCGCTTGCCCGAATTAAAACGCGGTAAGCTGATTGACGGTGGGGTCAGGGTTCCCCATGTCCCCCGCCGTGACCTATAATCGGGGCTAGCCCCCACGAGGAGTTTGAGATGGCCCACGACGTCAGAGATTTGCCGGCCGGCCACAGCGATGGCCTGCACCGCTTTCTCGGCGGCTCGCCGCTGGCGGTCGCGTTTCGCCTGGTGCTGCTCTCGATCCTGGTCGGCGTCGTGCTGGCGGCGATCGGCTTCGACCCCTGGAATATCATTTACAGCATTCGCCTGCTGTTCCAGCGTCTCTGGGATGTCGGCTTCGATGCCGTGAACTGGCTGTGGCGCTACTTCCTGCTCGGCGCCGTCATCGTGATCCCGATCTGGCTGTTGTCGCGCATCTTCGGCTCGCCGCGCCGCTAAGGCGCTCTGAAATGCGCGGCCGGCGCAAGCACGCCATGCCGGCCGCGATGGTGCATTCGGCGCGGGGCTCGGATACACGCACCTGATGCACGCCCCGGTTCATCCCAAAGTCGGCAGCCGCCAGGTCTTCGCCATCGCGGGTCCCGCGATGGTCGCGAACCTGACGACGCCACTGATCGGCGTGGTCTCGACCACCGCGATCGGCCGGCTCGACGATGCCGCGCTGCTCGGCGGCGTGGCGATGGCGTCGGTGATCTTCGACTGCCTGTTCTGGCTGTTCGGCTTCCTGCGCATGAGCACGCTCGCCTTCACCGCACAGGCGCTCGGCGCCGGCGAGACGCGCGAGGAGACCGTGATCCTGGTGCGCGGCTTCATCGTCGCCGGCCTGATCGGCGGCGGACTGATCCTGCTGCAACTGCCGCTGGCCGACGTGCTGTTCGATGTGATGGGTGGCAGCGCGGGCGTGACGCACGCCGCAAAAACCTATTTCATGATCCGGATCTGGTCGTCGCCCTTCGCGTTCGCCAACTATGTCATCCTCGGCTGGTTGGTCGGGTTGGCCCGCGCCAATCCAGCGCTCGCGCTACAAGTCGTCATCAACCTCGTCAACATGGCGGCGACGATCTTGCTGGTGCTGGTCTACGACACCGGCATTGCGGGCGCGGCGATCGCCGCGCTGCTGTCGGAGGGCATCGGCTTCGTGTTCGGCGTTATCGTCTGCCGCCGCTATGCGCATGGCGGCTTTGCCGTGCCCCGCGCGATGCTGTTCGACCGCACCAAGCTGATGCGGCTGTTGGCTGTCAATTCCGACATCATGATCCGCACTGCGGCACTGATCGCCGTGTTCCTGTTCTTCACCGCCAAGGGCGCGCGGGCCGGCGACGTCACGTTGGCCGCGAACTCCGTGCTGAACAATTTTCTCCTGGTCAGCGCCTTTTTCCTCGATGGCCTCGCCAACGCCGCGCAGCAGCTCTGCGGCCGCAGCTTTGGCGCGCGCGACGCCCAGGGCTTTGCGGATTCGACCCGGCTGGTGCTGCTGTGGGGGCTCGGCTTTGCGCTTGTTGTCGCGGTGCTGTTCGCGCTGTTTGGGCCCGATATCATCAGCTTCATGACGGCGAGCGAGGACGTCCGCCGCGCCGCGCGCGAGTTCCTGCCGTTCATCGTGATAGCGCCGATCCCCGGCGTGTTCGCCTTCGGTTTCGACGGCATCTATGTCGGCGCCACCTGGGCGCGCGAGATGCGCAATCTGATGTTGGCTTCGCTCGCGATCTTCTTGGGCGTGTGGTGGGCGCTGCAATCATTCGGGAACGCCGGGCTGTGGGGCGCACTGCTCGCGTTCTATGTCGCGCGCGGCGGCTTGCAGGGGGCGCGGTATCCGGCGCTGTATCGAGCGACGTTCGCGAAGTCGTAGCCCGGATGCAGCGGTGCTTACATCCCAGGCCAGTCTTCCGCCGTCAGCGTGGCCGCATCGGCGCCGACGATCTCGGACAGCGAATCCCGGCCCGTGCGCAGCAATGTCGAGGTCAGATCGCGCTTGATCTCGTCGACGAGGCCGAGGCCCTTATAGACCAGCGACGAATAAAGCTGGATCAGGCTCGCGCCGGCGCGAATCTTTGTCAGCGCGGCACCGCCGGAGTCGACGCCACCGACGCCGATCAGCGGGAAGGCGCCCTCGACCCGGACATAGGTCTCCGCGACCATGCGCGTCGACAGCCGGAACAGCGGCCGGCCGGACAGGCCGCCCTGCTCTTTCGCGCGCGTCTGCTCGCGCAACGTGCTCGGCCGCGCAATGGTCGTATTCGACACGATCATGCCGTCGACCTTGCGCGAGCGCGCGACCTGGACGACGTCGTCGAGCTGGGCGAGGCTGAGGTCGGGCGCGATCTTCAGCAGCACTGGCGTGTCGCCGGCCTTCTGCCTGACGCGCTCGCGCGCATCGATGACGCGTCCGAGCAGATCGTCGAGCAACGCGCCTTCCTGCAGATTGCGCAGGCCCGGCGTGTTCGGCGAGGAGACGTTGACGGTGAAATAGCTTGCGACGGGTGCAAAGGTCTCGATCAGCTTGACGTAGTCACCGACGCGATCGGGCGAATCCTTGTTGGCACCGACATTGACGCCGACGATGCCGCCATTGGCCGCGCGGGCGGCGAGCCGGCGCAGCGCGACTTCCGCGCCGTCATTGTTGAAGCCCATGCGGTTGATGACAGCCTCGTCGCGCTCGAGCCGAAACAGCCGCGGCCGCGGATTGCCCGCCTGCGGCTTCGGCGTCACCGACCCGATCTCGACAAAGCCGAAGCCGAGCCGCAGCAGCGCGTCGGGCACCTCGGCGCTCTTGTCGAAACCTGCGGCCATGCCGATCGGGTTGGGGAAGTTGAGCCCGAAGGCGCGCACGGCAAGCTTGGGATCATCGGTGCGTGGCTTCACCGGCGGCAGGAAGCGCAGGCCCTGGATGGCGAGGCGGTGGGCGTCCTCCGGATCGAGCCAGCGCAACACCGGCAGCGAGAATGCATCGAAGGCGCGGATCACGGGGCGAGCTCCGGTGTATCGTGGCCACCATCGGAGCGTATGTTGAGGTTCATCACCGAGAGCACGGCGCCGAGATCGAGCTCGCCATACAGATGCGGAAACAGCTCGTCATTGCGCGAGCGCTCCCAGCGCAATTCGCTGCCGAGCGCATCGCCATCGACCTCGACCAGGAACAGCGCGCGCTGGCCGGAATAGTGCTTGCGCAGAGTCTCAGGCACCTGGCTCGCGGTCGAGAAATGGATGAATCCATCGCGCGCGTCGTCCGCGCTGCCCCGGTACACGCCCTGCCGTTCCGCCTCGCGCCAGGCCGAGGCCGGACAGATTTTGTAGATCTTGACCACAGATTGCCGGAGCCCTGTTTGCTCTTCGACTCAGCTCTTTGAGTCTCTTGGTTTTTTTCGTCCCGAACGGGTCTTCAAAACCCGGCGCGACCGTAAAGGCGGCCCCTTCCGAACTCAAGTCCTAGAGCCTTTTCCGTTCCGATTTCATCGGAACGGGGCTCTAGATTCTTGTTTTGACGCGTTTTCTTGACGCGAACCGGTACCCACTTCGCTTGAAAACGCTTCCGCCGCCCTCTTGCGCGAAAAACGGAAAACCGGTTGATTTGAGGATAGTTTTCCTGAGTTGCGACGGGCTGGACCTTCCATGGTCAAACAGGCCAAAGCGCAGAGGATGCTGACCCACGACCAGATCTGGGCCGCACTGGACCAACTGGCCGCGCGCGCCGGGCTGTCGCCATCTGGCCTTGCCAAACGGGCCGGGCTCGATCCCACCACCTTCAACAAGTCCAAGCGCGTCACCACCGACGGCCGCGAGCGCTGGCCCTCGACCGAATCGATTGCGAAGGCGCTGGCGGCAGCGGACTCGTCGATCGAGATCTTTGCCAAGCTCATCGACGACGAATCCGGCGACGGCCGCACGATACCGCTGCTCGGTTTCGCACAGGCGCCTGCGAGCAGCGCATTCGACGAGCAAGGCTCACCGTCCGGCAAGGGCTGGAGCGAAATCGCGCTGCCGATCACTGACGACGTCAGCGCCTTTGCCCTGGAGATTTCCGGGGATTCGCTGCTGCCGGCCTATCGCAACGGCGATGTGATCCTGGTCTCGCCCGGCGCGCCGGTTCGCAAAGGCGACCGTGTGGTGGTGAAGACCAGGGCGGGCGAGGTCATGCTCGCGACGCTGAAGCGCCGCACGGCAAAGGCGCTGGAGCTGGTGCCGCTCGACGCGACGCTAGGCGAGCGGACAGTGGCGGCCGGAGATGTGGCCTGGATCGCAAGGATCGTGTGGGCGAGCCAGTGAAATTTACTCCGCTGTCATGCCCCGGCTTGACCGGGGCATCCAGTACGCCGCAGCGTCTCGGCCTAATCACAACCGTCTCGGAGTACTGGATCGCCCGCCTTAGCGGGCGATGACACCGAGGATGGTTTACGCACTCCGTGCCAGCGCGCCGTCGATCATGTTGACCGCGTTCTGCACGCCGTAGACCGCGACGAAGGAGCCGAAGCGCGGGCCCTTCTCCTGGCCGAGCAGCACCTGGTAGAGCATGTTGAACCAGTCGAGCGTGACGCCGGGACGGCCGTCCTTGCCCTTCTTGACCCGATCGAGGAACGGCTCGCGGCGGCCGATCTCGTAGACGACGTTCTGGATGTCTTCGGCGGATGCGTCTGCCGGCAACTGCGACAGCGCATCGCGCAGATCCTGCAACGCGGCGCGCTCGGTGTCCGTGGGCACGCGGAACTGCTTCGTCGGTGCGACGAAGTCGCGGTAATAGTTGATGGCGTAGCCGACCATTGCATCCAGCTTCGGATGCGTCTGCGGCGACACGCCGGGACGATAGCGCCCGATGAAGCCCCACAGCGTCTCGGCGTTCTCCGCATTCGACGACGACACCAGCGTCAGCAGCAGCTGGAACGTGACGGGCATGTCGCCTTGCGGCGGATGGCCGCCATGGATGTGCCAGACCGGATTGCCGAGCTGCTGCTTGGCGTCCTGCCTGGGGAAGCCATCAATGAATTGCTGATAATCGTCGACCTGGCGCGGGATCACGTCGAAGAACAGCCGCTTCGCCGCCTTCGGCTCGCGATACATGAACAGCGACAGCGATTCCGGCGAGGCGTAGCGCAGCCACTCGTCGATGGTGAGGCCGTTGCCCTTCGACTTCGAGATCTTCTGACCCTTCTCGTCGAGGAAGAGCTCGTAGTTGAATCCTTCAGGCGGCATGGCGCCGAGCGCCCTGGCGATGGCGCCGGAGAGCTTTACGGAATCGATCAGATCCTTGCCGGCCATCTCGTAGTCGACGCCGAGCGCGACCCAGCGCATCGCCCAGTCGGCTTTCCACTGACACTTGACGTTACCGCCAGTGACTGATGTTTCGACTTCCTCGTTGGTATCAGGGTCAACATAGGTCACCGTACCGGCCGCGACGTCGCGGCGGATCATCGGCACCTGCAGCACGACACCTGTCGTCTTGCTGATCGGCAGGAACGGCGAATAGGTTGCACGGCGATCCGGCCCGAGCGTCGGCAGGATGATGTCCATGATCTTGTCGTAGGCGGCGAGCATCTTCAGCAGCGTCGCGTCGAAGCGGCCCGACTTGTAATAGACGGTCGAGCTCGCGAATTCGTAGTCGAAGCCGAAATGATCCAAGAAGGCGCGCAGGCGCGCGTTGTTGGCATCGCCGAACGACGGATGCTCGTTCGAGAACGGGTCCGGCACCGCGGTGAGCGGCCGTCCCAGATATTGCGCCAGCAGATCCTTGTTCGGCACATTGTCAGGCACCTTGCGGAAGCCGTCCATGTCGTCGGAGAAGGCGAGGAGCCGCGTCTTGATCTTGTCCTCGGTCAGCACGCGGAAGGCATGGCGCACCATCGAGGTGCGCGCGACCTCGCCGAACGTGCCGATATGCGGCAGGCCGGAGGGACCGTAGCCGGTCTCGAACAGCACCTCGTCCTTCGGGCTTTTCTTCAGCCGCGCGACAATGGCCTTCGCCTGCTCGAACGGCCAGGCGTTGGATTGTTCGGCGAGCGCACGAAGATCGCTCGGGCTCATGTTCGGGTCGATAACGGACATCAAGGGGCCTCCGGGCCGCGGAAAATAGCGATTTCCGGGCAGAATGCAATTTTGTGGGGCGACGCTGCCGCCTCCACCGTCATTGCGAGCGAAGCGAAGAATCGTAGGGTGGGCAAAGCGAAGCGTGCCCACCATTTCTAAAGACGTGGGCACGGCGCTGACGCGCCTTTGCCCGCCCTACGGCAGCCCGCTCGGTTCAAGAGCTGCGAACCTAAAACGGGCTCACCGAAAAATACTTCAGCCACAGATCGGTGTAGCGGCCTTTTTCCCAGACGCGGAACAGGGCCCAGTTCAGGGCCTGGCGCAACACGTCGTTGCCCTTGCGCACGGCAATGCCGACACCCTCGCCGAAGAAGCGGCTCTCCACGAAGGGACCGCCGGAGAAGGCGCAGCAATCGCCGGAATCGGTGCCGTTGATCCAGAACGCCAACGAGATGGCGTCGCCGAAGATGAAATCGACCTCGCCTTTGCGCAAGGCGGCGCGCAAGGCATCGTCGTTCGGATAGGGGTGCAGCTCGGCGTCGGTGAACATCGATTTCAGATAAGCCTCATGCGCTGAGCCAGCGATGACGCCAACCTTCTTGCCTTCGAGATATTCGGGGCGAATCTCCGGCATCACCGCATCCTTGCGCGAGACGAAGCGCGCCGGCACGCGGTAATAGGGATCGGTGAAGTCAACGCGCGCGCGCAGCTGCGGGCTCACCGCCATGGAGGCGATGATCGCATCGCCCCGGTTGGAGGTGAGCGCATCGACCAGCGTCTCGAAGCGGCGCATCTGCACGGTGCAGCTGACCTTGATCTCCTCGCACAGGCTGCGGGCGAGATCGACATTGAAGCCGGCCGGATTGCCGTCGGCACCGGTGAAGTTGAACGGCGGGTAGTCGGTCTCGGTCAGGAAGCGGATCACGGTCAGGCGCGACAGGTCCGGCCGCTCCGGCCGCCGCCGCGGGTCCCAGAAGCCGGGCACCGCCTGGGGAGCGGCTTGGGGCGCGACCGGGGTGGTGGCCTGAGGCGCCGCGGGAGGTCGCTTGGCAGGGGCCTGGGCCCTTGCCGAGGACAAACCTGCGAGCAGGCAGGCCGTGACGGCCAGCCCCGTCAGCAAGCCACGGGCAGATTTCGACGATTTCGCCTGTTGCGATGGAGCCATCGGCCGGAGATGCATGAATTTCGTTGGGATCGGAAGGCCTTATAGACCATCCGGCCGGGAACGCGAGCCGAAATGCACTCCCCCGCCGCCTGCGGGGTGTCCCTACAGATACTTCTTCAGATCCGCCGCCGCCTCTTCAGGGGTCCGCTTCAGGTTGAACGGCGAGACGAAGCGGCCGTCGCGATCGATCAGGTAGATCAGCGCGGTGTGGTCCATGGTGTAGTCGCCGTCCTTGGTCGGGACCTTCTTGGCATAGACCCGGTAGGAGGTGATCACCTTGGCGGTCTCGGCGGGATCGCCGGACAGGCCTTCGAGATGCGGATCGAAGCTGGAGAGATAGTCCTTCATGGTCGCGGGCGTGTCGCGCTCCGGATCAACCGAGATGAAGACGGCGTTGACCTTGTCGGCATCCTTGCCCATCGCGCGCAGCACTTCCGACATCTCGAACAGCGAGGTGGGGCAGACGTCAGGGCAATGGGTGTAGCCGAAGAAGATGAGGGTCGGCTTGCCCTTGAGGCTCGCCTCGGTGACGGTCTTGCCGTTCTGGTCGGTGAGCTGGAACGGGCCGCCGATCGCGGCCGGCTGCGCCACCTTGCTGACCCCGCCCATGGCCCAGAATATGATGAGGAGCCCGAGGACGAGGCTTGCGGCGAAAGCGGTCGCGATCACCAGCGGACGGGCAGTGGAGCTCATGAGCGGAAAACTTCCTGTCGCGGGTCAGAAGCAGGCGGCAAAGCCGCTCCTGATCATTTCGAAGAACACCTGGGTGCCATAGTGGAACCAGAGCGCGAGCGCACCGATCACGAGAAGCCCACCGACGCCAGCCCCTGTCCACAGCAGTACAGACGGCGCGCGCCCGGCAGTGGGCGAATTGTCCCTTAGCGGATGCGCCTGATGCAGTGGTTGAGCCATGACAAGGATCGGGTTCCCTGCCTTTGAAATAGGCGCCTGGGCGCGGGCGGGCAAGCCAAACGGGGCGAGCGGAGATCAATTGGTGATGAGTTCTCCCGTCATGCCCGGGCTTGTCCCGGGCATCCACGAACCTCCTTTGCGTGCCCAAAAAACGTGGATGGCCGGGACAAGCCCGGCCATGACGAAGGTGAGCGTGAAAAGCGAGGGACTACCTCGCCGATGGCTTGTTGGCCGAAGCCTGCGCGTCCATGTAGCAGGGCTTGTACATGGCCTGGAGCTGCTTGCCCCGCAGGAACAGCATGTGCGGCGTGAGGCCACCACGCTGTGAGATCCAGCGCTTCACCTGCGAGGGATACATCGCATAGAGCATCTGGGTGGCTTCGGGATTGGTGATGGCGCGGCCGTTGCTGCCGAAGTCCCAGGCGGCATGGAAGCCGAGCGTGGCGTGCGAGGTGACGCAGATGCGGTCGTGCGGGATGGCGCCGAGGACGATGGTGCAGGCGGAGGCGCAGAGACCGTCGATGATGACGGTATCGCCTGACTGCCTGAGGTCCTGGTATTTGTCGACGTAGGTTCCGATCCGGCCGCCACGATCATCCGCGATCCGAACCACCGCGTGAGACGCCCCCATGCAAGCGATCAGGCAAGCCGCCGCAAGCAACCCCGTCAGAAACTTCATTGGCCCCCGCCCCAGTCGTTTTCGAATCTGCGTGTCAGGTGGTGATGCGCGCCTAGCGTCGGTCGTTACCGTGGTTTTGTCTAGGCAGGCCGGCTCGCTCAAAACAAATTCAAATCCAGTGTTGCGTCCGCGCTGCACTCCGCCTGGCTCAATCCCAAAGTGGAACAAGTTAACGATGCCTTACGCGACACGCCCTTGATCTCAGTTACGGCAACGGGCTTCAATTCCGGGCAACTACAGGGGGGAACTCATGACCGACCTTCGGGCTGACCAGGCGGACGTCATTGTCGTCGGCGCAGGACTATCCGGGCTGGTCGCAGCGACCGAAATTGCCGATGCCGGCAAGCGCGTGATCGTCCTCGACCAGGAAGGCGAGCAGTCGCTCGGCGGCCAGGCGTTCTGGTCGTTCGGCGGATTGTTCCTGGTCGATTCGCCGGAGCAGCGCCGGCTCGGCATCAAGGACTCCTTTGAGCTCGCCATGCAGGACTGGCTCGGCACCGCCGGCTTCGACCGCGACGAGGACTTTTGGCCGCGCCAATGGGCCGAGGCCTATGTCGCGTTTGCTACGGCTGAGAAGCGTGACTGGCTGCGCGCGATGGGTCATCGCATCTTTCCCGTGGTCGGCTGGGCCGAGCGCGGCGGCTATGACGCGATGGGCCACGGCAATTCGGTGCCGCGCTTTCACGTCACCTGGGGCACGGGGCCCGGCATCGTCGAGCCGTTCGAGCGCCGCGCGCGCGAAGCCGCCAAGAGCGGGCGGCTGATCTTCAGGTTCCGCCATCGCGTCGATGCGCTGTCGATCACTAACGGTACCGTGGATGGCGTCAGCGGCGCGATCCTCGAAGCGACCAATGTCGAGCGCGGCAAGAGCTCGTCGCGCACTATCGTCGGCGAGTTCGCGTTGAAGGCGCAGGCCGTGATCGTCGCCTCCGGCGGCATCGGCGGCAATCATGATCTGGTGCGGGCGAACTGGCCCAGGCGGCTCGGCGATCCCCCGAAGTTCATGATTTCAGGGGTGCCGGAGCATGTCGACGGCCGCATGATCGGCATCACCGAGAAGACAGGCGCGCGGCTGATCAACCGCGACCGCATGTGGCACTACGTCGAGGGCATCCAGAACTGGTCACCAATCTGGCCGCGCCACGGCATCCGCATCCTGCCCGGGCCCTCCTCGATGTGGTTCGACGCCACCGGCACGCGACTGCCGGCGCCGCTGTTTCCCGGCTCGGATACGCTCGGCCAGCTCAAATACATTATGTCGACGGGGTATGATTATTCCTGGTTCGTCCTGACGCAGGCCATCATCAAGAAGGAATTTGCGCTGTCGGGCTCGGAGCAGAACCCCGACCTCACGGGCAAGAGCTGGCGCATGACCTTGCGGCGCGCCACCAACAAGGGCGCGCCGGCGCCGGTGGAGGCGTTCAAGAGCCACGGTGTCGACTTCATCGTGCGCGACAAGATCGAAGACCTCGTCGCCGAAATGAACAAGCTCGCCGGCAACGATCTGCTCAAGCTCGCGCACGTCAGGATGCAAATCGAGGCGCGCGACCGCGAGATCGCCAACCCCTACGTCAAGGATGCGCAGGTGATGAACATCCACAATGCGCGGCGTTACATCGGCGACAGGCTGATTCGCACCGCACCCCCGCACCGGATTCTCGATCCCGCGCAGGGACCGCTGATCGCGGTGAAGCTCAACATCCTCACCCGCAAGACGCTGGGCGGCTTCGAGACCGATCTCGACTCGCGCGTGTTCGGCGCCGAGGGCAGCGTCATCCCCGGATTGTATGCGGTCGGCGAAGCCGCAGGCTTCGGCGGCGGCGGCGTGCACGGCTATCGCTCGCTGGAAGGCACCTTCCTCGGCGGCTGCCTGTTCTCAGGCCGCAATGCCGGGCGTGCGGCAGCAAAAGCGGTGGGATAGGCGGGACGCATGCGTCATCGAGGATGCATGCGCCGCCGGCAACGCATGCGTGCCTGGGGTGGCTCAGCTTGGGGTGCTGGGCTAGACAGGGCCGCCATTCCCTGAAGGAGATTCCGCAAATGAGCATCCAGCGTTTTGAAACCGGCCCGCGCATGAGCCAGGTGGTCGTGCACGGCGACACCGTCTATCTCGCCGGCGTCGTCGCCAGCAACGCGGCCGGCGAAAGCGTGACCAAGCAGACCCAGGACATCCTCAAGACCATCGACGGCCACCTCGCCAAGGCCGGTACCGACAAGTCGAAGCTGCTGTCGGCCACGATCTACATCACCGACATGAAGACGTTCCAGGAAATGAACGCGGTGTGGGACGGCTGGGTGTCGCCCGGCAACACCCCGGCCCGCGCCACCGTCGAAGCCAAGCTCGCGGCGCCGCAGTACACCGTGGAGATCATGGTGACGGCGGCGAAGTAAGTTTCGCAGCATCGACGTACGACCGGAGCGCGATGAGACCCATCGCGCTCTTTTTTTGCGGGCACATGATCTCCGAGGTAATCGATCCCTGCGCGCGAACCTTCGATAGTCAGGTCAGCCGAACCAAGCGGCCCCATCGCAGGAGAGCACCATGACCGACCCCATCACCATCGCCCGCCGCTATATCGATCTCTGGAACGAGCGCGCGCAAAATCGCCGGCGCGAATTGCTCAGTGAAAACTGGACGGCGGATGCGAGCTATGTCGATCCGCTGATGAAAGGCGATGGCAGGGACGGCATCGACGCCTTGATATCAGGCGTGCAGCAGCGCTTTCCTGACTTCAAGTTCAGCCTGATCGGCGAGCCCAACGGCTACGGCGACCATGTCCGATTTTCGTGGGGTCTCGGCCCTGACGGCGTCGACAGCCCGATCAAGGGGACGGATTTCGCCGTGCTGAAGGACGGGCGGATCAAGAGCATTACGGGATTCCTGGATCAGGTGCCCGCGGGGGCGTGAGGCGCGAGCGCGGCCAAACTCGAATTGTCGTCCCGGCGAAAGCCGGGACCCATACCGCGTGATGTCTCGATTGCGCGCGGTGGGAGCACCGAACAACTAGCCTTCGCCAAACTACTCCCTGGGGTTATGGGTCCCGGCTTTCGCCGGGACGACAGCTGTGGTTAGGCGCGAACTTATGTCCATCACATTATCTCATGCCAGCCGATACGCAGCCTTGGCATTCACCCCGAACGCCTTCTCGCGCACGCTTTCGCCGAGCTTCGCCAAGCACGCTTCCAGCGCGCTCTTGATCTCGCTGTAGCTGCCGGCGAGCAGGCTCACCGGCCAATCCGAGCCGAAGATCAGGCGATCCTCGCCAAAACAATTCGCGACGTGCCGGAGATACGGAAACAGCCGCTCGGCGTCCCAATCGTCCCACTTCGCTTCGGTCGCGAGACCCGAGACCTTGCACCAGACATTGTCGCAGGCTGCGAGCTGCGCGATGCGCTCGGACCATTCGGCGCTGCCGCCAGCTGCGATCGGCGGCTTTGCAGCGTGGTCGAGCACGAAGCGGGCTTGCGGAAAGGCTTTTGCGGTTGCGATCGCGGCGGGTAGTTCGCGGGTGCGGACGAGGAAGTCGTAGGCGAGATCACGGGCGAAGATTTCGGCCAGTCCGCGCTGGACCTCAGTGCGCAGCAGCCAGTCGGGATCGGCCTCGTCATGAACCTGGTGGCGGATGCCGACCAGCTTGGCGCCGCCCGGCAAGGTGCGCAGGCGATCGAGCGTATCGCCGAGCGCGGCGTCGGTCAGGTCGGCCCAGCCGACGACACCGATGACGGAGGGCGTGGCATGCGCCGTCGCCAAGAATTCCTCGGTCTCCGCCAGCGACGAGCGGCACTGCACCACGATGCTTGCATCGATGCCGTTCGCCTGCAGCAGCGGCGCGAGATCGGCGGGACCGAAGGCGCGGCGGATCGGCGCCAGCTCAGGCGCCATCATCCAGGGGTAGTCGGCGCGCGCGGGATCCCAGAAATGCTGGTGGGCGTCGATGACCATGACTCACGCTCCGCCCGGCAGCGGCGCCCGCGCGTCGACGAGGTTCCTGGCGCGCAGCTCCTGCCAGAAGGCCTGCGGCACCGTGCGCTCCGACATCGCGATATTGTCGGCGACCTCGCTCGCGTTGCGCGCGCCCATCACGGCAACGGTCACGGCCGGATGGGCCATGCCGAACTGGAGCGCGGCGGCCTTCAGCTCGGTGCCATGCTTGCGGCAGAGTTGGTCGAGCTCGAGCGCGCGCGCCACGAGGGCCGCGTCGGCGTCCTCATAGTTGAACTTCGCGCCCGTGTGCGGATTGGCCAGAATGCCGCTGTTGTAGATGCCGCCGAGCAGGATGCCGATATTCTTCGCAGTGCAGATCGGGAACAGCGCATCCAGCGCGCCCTGGTCGAGCAGCGTGTAGCGGCCGGCGAGCAGGAAGCAATCGACCGGGACGGCTTCGGCAAAACGCGTGAGCATCTCGCACTGGTTCATGCCGGAACCGATCGCTTTCACGGTGCCGTCGTCGCGCAGACGTATCAGCGCGCGGAAGGCGCCGCTGACGGCGGCATCATAGTGATCGTCGGGATCGTGCACGAGCAGGACGTCGACGCGATCGAGCCCGAGGCGCTCCAGGCTTTCTTCCACCGAGCGCATCACGCCGTCATAGCTGAAATCAAATCGCGGCCGCAGCGCAGGTGCGTCCTTAAAATGATCGTCCTCGACCGTCGTACTGTCAGGCGCGCGCAGCAGGCGGCCGACCTTGGTCGAGATCGCATAGGACTCGCGCTGCTGTTGCCGCAGGAAAGCACCCAAACGGCGTTCCGCGAGGCCGAAGCCATAAAGCGGCGCGGTATCGAAGAAGCGGACACCGAGCGACCAGGCCTTTGCGACGGTGGCCTCCGCGTCCGCATCGCTGACCGCCGAGAACAGGCCGCCGAGCGGCGCCGAGCCAAGGCCGATTGACGTGACTTCGAGATTGTCAGCTAGCCGCGCTTTTTTCATCTTATTCACCTTGCGGGCTCCCTTGCTTCTCCCCCTGTGGGAGAAGGTGCCTTGCCGAAGGCAAGGCGCACGAGGGGTTCTCTCGGCGCATATCACACGAGCGGGACTCGCGGAGAGAACCCCTCACCCGGCTTCGCTACGAGCCACCCTCTCCCACAAGGGGAGAGGGTGGTCAGCGCAGGAACGTTGGGCTGGTAACGTTCCTACTTCAACAATTGAGCGACGTTATCCTTGGTCACGAGGTCGAGGCCGGTGTAGATCACCTCCGGAACCTTCTGGCCCTTCTTGATCGCGAGCAACGTGTCCATCGACTTCTCGCCCATTTCGAACGGGCGCTGGCCGGTGAGCGCGTTGGAGTAGCCGTCGCGCAGCAACTCGAGCTGCATCTTCAGCGTATCGGCAACGACGAGCGTCAGCTTGCCGCTGTCGATGTCCTTCTTGTTCTTGTTAACGAAGGCCTTGAAGCCCTCAGGCGCGAACATCGGCCAGCCGCCGACCGGAACGATCGCGGCGAGATCGGGCGTCGCGGTGCGCAGGTCGGACATCTGCTGGACCGCGAGCGTGGAATCGTCGTTGCAGAAGGTCGGCGAACCCTGCACCTCGACCCACTTCGAGCCCTTCAACGCCTCGCGGACACCATCGACACGTTCGGCGAGGTTCTTGGCGCCCGGACCACCGGAGACCATGGCATATTTGCCGCCCTCGGGCCGAAGCTGCAGCAATTGCTTGCCGAGCGCCAATCCGAAGTCCTTGTTGTTGGTGCCGATATAGGCGATGCGCTTGGAGCCCGGCGCGTCCGCGTCAAACGTGATGACGGGGATGCCTGCCGCGGTCGCAGCCTCAATCGACTTGGTCATCGACGCGACGTCGGCAACCGAGATCGCGAGCCCATCCACCTTCTGGGTGATGAAGTCCTGGATGATCTGCGCCTGCGTCGCCGGCTCGTGCTCGATCGGCCCCTTGTAGATGCACTCGACATTGCCGAGTTCCTTGGCGCGCTTCAGGCAGCCGTCACGCGCCACGTCGAAGAACGGGTTGTTCATCGCCTTGGGAACGACGGCGAACTTGTAGGTCTGGGCAAATGCCGGGGTCGCCATCATCGCGATGGTCACGCCAGCCAACAGAAGCTTCTTCATACTATTCCCTCCACACTTTGATGCCTATCCATTTGTGATGTGATGCCCCGGCAGGCGGATAGACGATCTTTCGTTGTCCTGCCGGAGTAACTGGTTAAGTGTTAAGTCATGCGCGAGCGGATGCGATCGACCAGCACAGCAAGAATGATGATCACGCCCACCAGCGTCTGCTGCCAGTAGGAGTTGACCTGCGCGAGCACGAGGCCGTTGCGGATCACCTCCAGCAGCACGCAGCCGACGATGGCGCCGAGCGGTCCGCCGAGGCCGCCGGCAAGATTGGCGCCACCGATAACGGCGGCGGCGATGACGTTGAGCTCGTAGGACGTCGCCATGTTCGCGGGCGCGGATCCCAGCCAGCCCGAGATGATGATGCCTTGCAGGCCGGCGGCGAGCGCGCAGATCACATAGACCTGGATCTTCACGCGCACGACCGGAATACCAGTCAACTCCGCCGCCTTCTCGTTGCCGCCGAGCGCGAAGACGTGGCGGCCGAAACTCGTGTGATGCAGCACAACCGCCATCACGACGGCGAGGATCACCAGGTAGATGAAGGGCGCGGGCACGCCGTACACGTCACCCGAGGTCAACGCGTAGAACAAATCGGCATCGGGCCCGCCCGGAAAGCTGCCACGGCCGTTCGAGACGACATAAGCCAGCCCTCGCACGATCGAGAGCATGCCGAGCGTGGTGACGAAGGGCGACAGCCCGAGCACCGCAATGCAGAAACCGTTGAAAATCCCGACGATGAACGCGGTGAACAGCCCGGCAAGCAGCGAGATCAGCAGGATCAATCCGGGCACATTGGCGACGACCGTCTTGCCATCGGCTGCCATGTGGACGAAATACGATCCCGGCGCCGACAGCTCGACCATGACCATGGAGGTGATCATCGCGGAAAAACACATCATCGAGCCGACGGAGAGATCAATGCCGCCGGTGATGATGACGAAGGTGATTCCGAGCGTGGCGATGGCGATGAAGGAAAAGTTCTTCGCCACGTTCTGCATGTTGCCCTCGGTAAAGAAGTAAGGGCTGGCAAAACGCATCACGATCATCAGCACCACCAGCGCCAGCAGCACGTAGCCGGTCTGCGAGGCGAAGATGCCGCGATGCCACCATTTGCTGCGGCCGACATTGGTGAAGGAGATCGGGTTTTCCATGGGTACGGACATTACGCCGCCTCCTTCGCGCCGGTGATAAGAGCGGTGACTTCCTCGGGGGACGTGTCGTGGATCGGCTTGTCGGCCCGCTTCTCGCCGCGGCGCATGACGATCACGCGGTCGCACACGGCGAACACGTCGGGCATGCGGTGGGAGATCAGCATCACCGCGACGCCCTGCTCCTTCAGACGGTGGATCAGGCTCAGCACTTGCTCGACCTGGCGTACCGAGATCGCGGCGGTCGGCTCGTCCATCATCACCAGCTTGGCGTTGGAGAGGCGTGTGCGCGCGATCGCCACCGCCTGACGCTGGCCGCCGGACATCTGCTTGACCAGATCATGCGGCCGGGTTTCCGAGCGCAGCTCGCCGAACAGCTCCAGCGCGCGCGACGCCATCGCCTTGTGATCGAGCAGCGCGACGGGTCCGAATTTGCGCTTGAGCTCGCGGCCGAGAAAGACGTTCGCCGCGGCCGACAGATTGTCGGCGAGCGCGAGGTCCTGATAGACGACCTCGATCCCCACCGCGCGGGCATCGACCGGGCGGCTGAAGTGGACGGGATGGCCGTCGAAGCGGATCTCGCCATGGGTCGGGCGGAAATTGCCGGCGATGATCTTGACCAGCGTCGACTTGCCGGCGCCGTTGTCGCCCATCAGGCCGACCACTTCGCCGGGATGGACATGCATGTTGACGCCATGCAGCGCGCGGATCGCGCCGAACTCCTTGCCGATCCCGGTCAATTCCAGCACCGGCTGGCCGCTTGTCGAAGAAGTTGTCATGCTCGGGCCTCGCTCAGACGTACCGGTTGACGAGAGATTCGAGATATTCCTGACGGCCCGACCGCGGCTGCGGATCGAAACCGGGGGTAAGCGCGCGATCAGAGAGATCGGCCAGCGATCGCTTGCCTGCCATGATCGCCTGCCCTTCGCTATCGGTCCATCCCTCATAACGCTCGGCGAGCGGCCCCGTGAGCGCCTCGGCGTCGAGCATGTCGACTGCTGCGAGCAGCGCCCGTGCGCAGGCGTCCATCGAGCCGACATGGGCGTGGATGAGATCATCAGGGTCGATCGATTGACGCCTGATCTTTGCATCGAAATTGAGACCGCCGGTGGTGAAGCCGCCGCCCCTGATCATGTCGTGGAACACCAGTGCCAGCTCCGGCACGTTCATGGCGAACTGGTCGGTATCCCAGCCGAGCAGATCGTCGCCCCTGTTGATGTCGAGCGAGCCGAACACGCCGAGCGCCTGGGCCAGGGCCACCTCGTGCTGGAAGGAATGGCCGGCGAGGATGGCGTGGTTCTGCTCGATGTTGAGCTTGACGTCCTTGAGCAGGTCGTAGCGCTGCAGGAAGCCGTAGCAGGTGGCGACGTCGAAATCATATTGATGCTTGGTCGGCTCCTTCGGCTTGGGCTCGATCAGAAGCGGGCCCTTGAAGCCGATCTTGTGCTTGTGCTCGACGACAAGCGAGACGAAGCGGCCCAGCTGGTCGAGCTCGCGCTTGAGATCGGTGTTGAGCAGGGTCTCGTAGCCTTCGCGGCCGCCCCACAGCACGTAGTTCTGCCCGCCGAGCCGGTTCGTCACCTCCAGCGCGGCGCGGACCTGTCCGGCGGCATAGGTGAAGACGTCAGGATCGGGATTGGTCGCCGCGCCCGCCATGTAGCGGCGATGCGTGAACAGGTTCGCGGTGCCCCACAGCAGCCGCACCTTGGCCGAGGCCATCTTCTTCTCGAAGATGTCGCCGATCGCATTGAGGTTGGCGACGGATTCGGCGAGCGTCGCGCCTTCGGGCGCGGCGTCGACGTCGTGGAACGTGAAGAAGGGCACGTCGAGCAGGCGGAACAGCTCGAAGGCGATGTCGGCCTTGGCGCGCGCCATCGCCATGGCGTCGGAGCCGTGATGCCATGGACGCAGGAAGGTCTCGCCGCCGAAGGGATCGCCGCCGGGCCAGCAGAACGAATGCCAATAGCAGACCGCAAAGCGCAGATGATCCTCGAGCCGCTTGCCGCGGACGACGCGGTCCTTGTCATACCAGCGGAAGGTCATAGGGTTCTTGGCGTCCTTGCCGCCATAGGCGACGGGGTCGGCGGCGCCGAAGAATTTTGGTAACGCGTTCACAGTGAAAACTCCTTCAGCGCGGGGTAGAGCTTGCGCCACTGCTGATAGGCCTCGTCATAGGCCGCAGCGCGCGACGGGTTGGGTGTTGACGTCGCAAGGCGCCGCGGACGCGTGCAGACCTGCGCGGGTTTTCCGCCCCGAGCGGCGAGCCGGCCCAGCCGGGCAGCGCCGAGCGCGGCGCCGACCTCGCCCTCCTCGACGCGATGCACGGCAATGCCGAGCACGTCGGCGCAGATCTGCGCCCACAGCGCCGAGCGGGAGCCGCCGCCGACGAGATCGACTTCGGAGATCGCCGAGCTGGCACTGCCGAGCGCGGCAAGATTATCGCGCGCGGCAAAGGCGACGCCTTCGAGCACCGCCTGCACGATTGCGTCGCGCCCGGTGGCGCCGCGCAGACCGATGAAAGCGCCGGCCGCGGCTGCATCATTGTGCGGCGTGCGCTCGCCATCGAGATAGGGCAGAAACTTCACCGGGCCTGGCCCGGTTACGGTGTCGCCGAGCGGCGCGAGCAACGAGGCTGTCGGTGTCGCCGTCACGCTGGAGAGCCAGGCCAGCGAAGCGGCGGCCGAGAGCATCACGCCCATCTGGTGCCAGAGGCCGGGCAGCGCATGACAGAAGGCGTGCACGGCGAGGGCCGGCGCCGGCGCAAATTTGTCGGTGACGCGGAAGATGACACCGGACGTTCCGAGCGACAGGAAGGCATCGCCCGGTGCGATCGCGCCGAGCCCGATCGCACTCGCTGCATTGTCGCCGGCGCCACCGGCAACGACGACATTCTTTGCCATGCCCCAGCGCTGTGCGAACTCGCCCGCGAGCGTTGCGCTCGCCTCGCTGCCCTCGACCAGGCGCGGCATGTGGTGCAGATCGAGCCCGGTGGCCTGCAGCAGCTCCGCCGACCAGCGGCGCTGGCCGACATCGAGCCAGAGCGTGCCTGATGCATCCGACATGTCCTCGACCATCTCGCCGGTCAGCCGGTAGCGGACATAGGCCTTCGGCAGCAGCACCTTGGCAACGCGCTTGAAGACCTGCGGCTCGTGCCGCGCGACCCAGAGCAGCTTTGGCGCGGTGAAGCCGGGCATCGCCAGATTTCCGGCGATAGCATGCAGCGAGGGGCAGCGGCGCTCGAGCTCGACGCATTCAGCATGCGAACGGCCATCGTTCCAGAGGATCGCCGGCCGCAGCGGGCGTCCATCGGTGTCAAGCAGCGTGGCGCCATGCATCTGGCCTGACAGGCCGATGCCGCGCACGGCGGCGACATCACCGGGACGAGCGGCGGCAAGATCGTCGACGGCGCCGATGGCGGCCTCGACCCAGGAATCCGGATCCTGCTCGGACCACAGCGGCTGCGGATGCGACAGCGCGAGCTCGCGCGCGGCCGTCGCGACAACCGCGCCGGCCTCGTTCACAAGCACCGCTTTCACACCGGACGTGCCGATGTCCAATCCGATAAACAAACGCGTCCTCCCTCTTCGTTTTGAGCGTGCTTCGTCCGGACAACCATTGCTTTCCGGATCACGCTGCCGCGGTGCGCGATCTGACGTCGCGCTTGCCGCAATCACTCATTTCAACACACGACCGCCGCGCCCTTTCGGTTACGGCAGATTGTCCCGCATCAGGATGTCGATGCGAATCTTCTCCTGTTCACTCAAGATCGGCTCGTTCCGCGCCAGCGACAGTAGCACGCGCACGGCGGCGCGCGCCTCGTGCCCCGGATTCTGCGAGATCGCGACATCCAGCGTGCCCTGCAGCAACAATCTGCGCGTCATCGCCGTGAGGTCGTGAGCGATAAAGACGATCTGCTTGTCGCGACCTGCCTCGGTCAGAGCGGTGGCCACGCCCTGCGTGCCGGCGCCGACATTGTAGAGGCCGATGATATCGGGGTGCCTGCCGAGCAGCCGCGAGATCAGCTGCTGAGAGCGGTCGTCCTCGTCGCGCCCCTCGAGCAAAGGCAGGATGTCGAGGTGCGAAAACTCCGACGCCATCACCTGATTGAAGCCGAAAATGCGCTCCGCATGGTCGCGCAGGCCCTGCGACCCCGCGATGATGGCGATCTTGCCGGATCTTTGGCCGACCAGCCTTCCGATCAGCGCACCCGCGGTGCGGCCCGCGGCGATATTGTCGATGCCGACATAGTGGTGGCGGCGCGACGAGGGCACGTCGGACACCAGCGTCACGACCTTGATGCCACGGTCGACGAGATCATTGATGGCGGCGCGCACGCTCGGATGGTCGAGTGCGACGACCGCGACGCCGTCATACTCGCTGCCGGCAAGCTCCTCCAGCGAGGCCGCCAGCACCGACGGGTCGAACACGTCGGTGATGACCATCTCAACGGCGAGGCGGCGGGCAGAGAGCCACGCCGACATCTCGCCCAGATAGGCCTTGATCTGCAGCATGAACGGGTTGGCGCCGACAGGCATCACGAAGGCAAACCGGCGGGCGCGGCCGCGGGCGAGCTCGGCCGCGGCCACATGCGGCTGGAAGGCGTTGCGCGCGATGATCTCCTGGACGCGCCGGACCGTGTCCGGCCGCACGCCCGGACGGTTATGCAAGACGCGGTCGACCGTAGCGAGGCTGACACCGGCCTCGCGGGCGATGTCCTTCAGCGTCAGCGCGGCGGATGCGGTCTCTTCAGCCATGGCTGAAGGCTAGCAGAGGCGTTTTGAGGTGCGCAACTCATTTTGAGGGGCAGGACGCCATTTTCGAGCACCGGTTGCGCAGGACTTCGCCTAGCTCTTTGTTTTGACGCGCCTTATTGCGCCAACCGTTATCCACTTCGCTTGAGAAGGTTCTATGCACCGAGATCCAGCGCGAGGAAGAGACTGTTGCGGTCCTCGACATAGCCCTCGAACGGGGCGCAAGGCACGAAGCCGTGGGCCCGGTAGAGCGCGTGCGCCGGCTTGAAATAGTCCCAGGAGCCGGTCTCGAGGCTCAGCCGCGTCATGCCGCGCCTGCGCGCCTCGGCGATGATGTGGCGGAGCATCTCCCCACCAAAGCCGCGGCGGCGCGTGGTCTGCAGCGTATGCATCGACTTCACCTCGCCGTGCTCTGCCGAGAGCGTCTTCAGCGCGCCGGTCGCAACCAGCGTCTCGCCGTCCCAACCGGTCCAGAACGCGACGTCGCGGGCACGAAGTCCGGCGAGATCGAGCGCGTGCGCGCTGCCCGGAGCGGTCTGCGCCCGCGCTGCCGTAACGTGATGGTCGAGCAATGCGACGACGCGCGGGTCAAAAGTATCGCCGGTACGGATCTGCATCGTCACGGCCTCACGTCAGTTGCAAGCGTCTTCTGCATGAAGACGAGATCGAGCCAGCGGCCGAACTTGCAGCCGACCTCCGGCATGCGGGCGACCTCGACAAAGCCGAGCGAGGCGTGCAGGCCGATCGAGCCGGCATTGAGGGCCTCGATCCCGGCGATCATGGCATGCTTGTTCATCGCCGCAGCGCGCTCGATCAGCGCGGCCAGCAGGCTGCGGCCGATGCCGGCGCGGTGATGGCGCTCATCGACATAGACCGAATTCTCGACGGTGTGGCGATAGCCGGGGAAGGGACGGAAATCGCCGAACGAGGCGAAGCCGACGACATCCCTGCCCTTCATCGCGACCAGCACGGGATAGCCCGCCTGCTGCCTTGCGCGGATCCATTCGCGCCGCGAAGAGAGATCGGCCGGCCCGTCGGTCCAGACCGCCGTGGTGTTGATCGCGGCGAAATTGTAGATGGCGAGGATGTCCGCGGCATCCTCCAGCGTGGCGTCCCGGATGATCAGCGGCATCACATTTTCCCGTAAGATGTGCCGCGCCTGGTGATGATGACGTAGCGGGCATCCTGCTTGGTTTCGTTCTCGAAGGTCACCGCGCGCATGACGTCGAAGTCGAGGCAGTCGCCCTCGCGCAGGCGCACCGTCTTGGCGTCGATATGCACGCAGACCGCGCCCTCCAGCATCAAGAGCTGCTGGGTGAAGGCGTTGCGGCCCCAGGGGCTGTACGGCACCCGCGCGCCGGCCGGCATGTCGACGACGATGATCTCGATGCCGCTCGCCGCATCGACGGGCGAGGCATGTCGGCGCCGGTAGCCGCTATCGGGATCGCGCCATTGCGGCTGGTCGGCGAGGCGCGTCAGCCGCTCCGGCGGCTTCTCCGAGAGTGCAACGACGTCGCTGAGCGAGACATCGAGCGCCGCGCAGAGCTTGTTCAGCAGCGCCGCCGTCGCGCTGCTCTGCGCCCGCTCCACCCGCCCGATCATGGCCCGGCTGACGCCGGATCGGCTGGCGAGCTCGTTCAACGTCATCCCTGCCTGCATCCTCAGAGTCTTCAAGCGGCGACCGATCGCGCGATCGAGTTTTTGCTGGTCCATGGCCTTCCGATCCGAACATCGCCCGGCACAGGGACCGCATCCGCCGGACAGGGGAGAGCTTAGAGCGGAGGAGCGGGGCGTGCCGCGAGCGAGAGGCTAATATATTGGAATCTTTGCGCGCCGGGCAGTAACGTTTAGGATGCACCAAACAACCATGCAGCGGGGAGGCGATGACATGAGCGGACCGACGCAGCGGATCATCAAAGCCAACGGCATCAACCTCAACATCGCCGAACAGGGCGAGGGGCCGCTGGTGCTGCTCTGCCACGGCTTTCCGGAAAGCTGGTATTCCTGGCGTCATCAGCTCGAGGCATTGGCGGCGGCCGGCTACCACGCCGTCGCGCCCGACATGCGCGGTTACGGCAAGAGCGACAAGCCTGAAGCGATCGACCAGTACACGATCTTCCACATGATCGGCGATCTCGTCGGCGTGCTCGATGCGTTCGCGGCAAAGAGCGCCATCATCGTCGGCCATGACTGGGGTGCGGGGATCGCCTGGCACGCGGCGCGGCTGCGCCCCGACCGCTTTCGCGCCGCTGCCATTCTCAGCGTGCCGTATCGCCCGCGCAGCGAGGTGCGACCGACCAGCGTGATGCCGCAGACCGAGGAAGCCCAGTTCTATCAACTGTACTTTCAGCAGCCCGGCGTCGCCGAAGCGGAGTTCGAGGCGGATACGCGCAAGGCGCTTGCCGCGATGCTGTTCGGCGGCTCCGGCGAGGGCGTCACCGCCATTCGCGCCATGGCGGCCGCGAGCGGACAGACGTCAAAAGGCGTCGGCATGGTCTCGCGCAAGGACGGCATGCTGCCGAAAGTGCCGGTGCCGTTGCCGTCGTGGCTCAGCGCCGCCGACCTCGATTATTACGCCGCCGAATTCGCCCGCAGCGGTTTTCGCGGGCCGCTCAACTACTACCGCAACCTCGACCGCAACTGGGAGCTGATGGGCGCGTTCGAGGGCGTCAAGGTAACAGTGCCCACGCTGTTCATCGCCGGCGACCTCGACATGGTGATCGCCTTCCCCGGTGCGGCCGAGCATCTCGCCAACATGAAGCAATGGGTGCCACAGCTGCGCGAGATCAAAATGCTGCCGGGCTGCGGACACTGGACGCAGCAGGAGCGGCCCGCCGAAGTGAACGCGGCGCTGGTCGACTTCCTGCGCAGCTTGCCGGGTTGAGCGGTCGCTAGCAGGTCCCGAGCTTGTCGATGCGCTTTTGATGGCGCCCGCCCTCGAACGCCGTCCCCAGGAACGCTTCGACACATTCCTTTGCGACCACCTCGCCGGTCGTGCGGCCGCCCAGCGCCAGAACATTCGCGTCATTATGCTGCCGGCAGAGCCGTGCGCCGGTGACATCATGCACGAGCGCGCAACGGATATGGGCGTGCCGGTTGGCGGCGATGGAAATGCCGATGCCCGACCCGCAGATCAGGACGCCGCGCCTGGCCTTGCCGTCCCTGATCGCGTCGGCCAGCTTGTGGGCGAAATCGGGATAGTCGACGGATGCCGCGCTGTCGGTGCCGAGGTCCAGCCACGTCACATCTGATAGCGCGGACTTCAGCGCTTCCTTGAGGGCAAAGCCCCCGTGATCACAGGCAATCGCGACCAAGCGCGTGCTTTCGTCCTTGTCGGCCATTTGCTGTCCCGGGTGATTGGAGCGGGCGAAGGGAATCGAACCCTCGTATGCAGCTTGGGAAGCTGCCGTTCTACCATTGAACTACGCCCGCCGATGCGCGTGTCCTGCGCCCATCCTGATTAGCCGAGACGGTGTCCGGCGCCAAGCGGTTTGGCGCGTCAGGCCAGACAGTTGTTAATGTCCTGGCAAGATTCCAGGTGCGCCGAATTGTGGCAGTGTTATGATGCCCGTGTCGGGAGGAGCAGCGTGCACTGAGTGGGGCGTGTGCATGGTGGGGCGTGCCTACACGATATTCGACACGGCGATAGGGCGCTGCGGCATCATCTGGAGCAGCACCGGCGTGGTCGCCGTGCAATTGCCCGAGGCACGGGAGATCGACACCCGCCGCCGGATTTTCCAGGTCCATCCCGAGGCGCGCGAGCAAGTCGCGCCTGTTAACACCGAGCTCGCCATCGAGGGTATCGTGGGCCTGCTGCAGGGCAGCGACCCCGATTTTTCCGACGTCAGCCTCGACGCCGGCGGCGTGCCGGCCTTCAACCGGCGGGTCTACGAATACACCTGCACCATCCCGCGGGGGGAGACGCGCAGCTATCACGAGATCGCCAAGGCGCTGGGCGCCTCCGGCGCCGCGCATTCGGTGGCGCAGGCGATCGCCAAAAATCCCTACATGATCATCGTGCCTTGCCACCGCGTGCTGGAAACGGGCGGCTATGCCGACCGGATTTCGCCTTATGGCGGGGTGATCTCCAAGCGGCGCCTGCTGGCGCTCGAAGGCGCGCACCCGATCGCCAGCAAGACGCTGTTCGAGGTGCTGCTGCCCGTTGCCCCGCCGCGTTCACCCAGCTAAGGCGCGATCCAGATCGCACCTTAGCTTATTTTTCTGGGCACGATCTTGTCGGAAAACCGCTTACACTTTTCCGGATCATGCCTAGATAGCTGGCATGGATGCGATCACGCTGCTGACGTCTCAGTCGATGACCGTCTGCGAGTTTCGCTGCGACGCGGGACCCGGCGACACGCCGTTTGCAGAGTGCCGCACCGGTCATTCCATCGCCTATGTCCGCTCGGGCAGCTTTGGCTGCCATTGCCGCGCGGGCTTCTTCGAGCTGGTGGCGGGCTCGCTTTTGGTTGGCGCGCCCGGCGAGGAATACACCTGCACGCATGAACATGTCTGCGGCGACGTCTGCCTCGGTTTCTTCTTCAGCGACAATCTGGTCGATGCCCTCGGCGGGCGGCGCGAGACCTGGCAGGTCGGCGCGACACCGCCGCTGCCCGAGTTGATGGTGCTGGGCGAGCTTGCCCAGACGGCGGCAGATGGCAACAGCGATTTGGGCCTCGACGAGGTCGGCCAGATTCTCGCCGGCCGCTTTGTCGATGTCGTCTCCGGCAAGCCGCGCAAGCGGGTAGCGCCGACGGCGCGCGACCGGCGCCGTGCGGTCGAGGCCGCGTTGTGGATCGACGCCAATTCGCATGCCGCGATCGATCTGGAACAGGCCGCGCGCCTGGCGGACTTGAGCCCGTTCCATTTCCTGCGGCTGTTCTCCAACGTGCTCGGCGTCACCCCGCATCAATATCTGGTGCGCTCACGGCTGCGGCACGCGGCGCGCCTGCTCGCGGACGACGACATTGCCGTCACCGACATCGCCTACGACGTCGGCTTCGGCGACCTCTCCAACTTCGTCCGCACCTTCCACCGCGCCGCCGGCCTGTCGCCGACCAGGTTCCGCCAGGCCTCGAAGGGGATGCGCAAGATTCTCCAAGAGCGGTTCGCCCTCAACTGACTAGGCTCGTCTCCGGTGCGCGCCACGAGCGGCGCGCTTTGCAATGGAGATGATCATGTACGACCATATCGGATTGCGCGTTGCCGACCTCGACGCCGCCACGCGGTTCTACACCGCGGCACTGGCGCCGCTCGGTTACGTGCTGTGCTCGAGCGGCGACGGCTATGCCGGCTTCGGGCCGAAGGGCGAGCCGGCATTGTGGCTGCATCTGAACAAGGGCCGCAAGGCCGACGGCGCGCATATCGCGTTTCGTGCCAAGGACCATGACGCCGTGAAGGCGTTTCACCGCGAGGGCCTGAACAGCGGCGGCCGTGACAATGGCGGCGCGGGCGCGCGCAAGGATTACAGCCCGACCTATTACGCGGCGTTCTTGATCGATCCCGATGGCAATAATGTCGAGGCGGTTTGTACGTGAGCGATCGCCACGCGCGTGATCTCGTAGGGTGGGCAAAGCGTAGCGTGCCCACCAATGCGCGCAACGATGCAGACGGTGGGCACGGCGCGCGAAGAGCGCACCTTTGCCCACCCTACTGATTCCGCATTTGAGGAAACAACATGGCCTCCATCCACAACGACGTCTCCCTCCCCGCCCCGGCCCGCGACGTCTGGGACGCGGTGCGCGATTTCGGCGCGCTGCCTCAGCGGCTGGTGCCGGGCTTCGTCACCGCATGCCAGCTCGACGGCGATACGCGTGATGTCACCTTCGCCAACGGCTCGGTTGCGCGCGAAGTGCTGGTCGATTGCGACGATATCAGACAGCGGCTGGTCTACGCGATCAGCAGCGAGCGGCTGAAGCATTACAGCGCTTCGGTGCAGGTGATCGCCGACGGCGAGGCAAGCTGCCGCCTGATCTGGACCATCGACATGCTGCCGAACGAGCTTGCAGCTTACGTGCAGGAGCAGACCAAGCTAGCTGTCGCCGCCATGCACAAGGCCTTCCCGTAGTTTTTATTTGCGCATGATCTCCGCGCAAACGCGTTCCGCGTTTGTCGCGAGGGAAAACCGCTGCGCACTTTTCCGGATCACGCGCGTGCAACGTGATCCGTCTCACAGAGCCCGCCCCTCATCGGCCGTAACCATGGCCGCGTGCGTCCTGACGGCCTCGCTCTCCCGGCGGCGCCACGCACGCGAGGAGCATGCCATGAGAGGTGCGGACAAGGTGATCTGCCAGGCAGCTGCCGTGCTGCTGCTGTTTTCGATTTCGAGCGCGCCGGCGAAGGCGCAATTCGCAGGCCTCGGAGGTGCCGGAGGCGGGGACATGATGACCCAGATGGCGCCGATGCTGGAGATGATGAAGGCGAAGATGGGCAAGCGCCGCTTCGCCATGCTGATGCAGACCATGGGCCCGATGATGAGCCGCATGATGGAGAACGGCGGCGGTGGCCTTGGCGGAATGATGGGCGGCAGCATGGGCGGCCTCGCCGGCGGCAATCTCGGCGGCGGATTCGGCGCACCCAATTACGGCGCCGGCTATGCACCGATGGGCGGCATGGGCGGCGGCGATATCATGGGCATGCTCGGCGGCGCCGGCAGCGGCGACATGATGGCGATGATCCCGCAACTGATGCGGCTCGCCAATGTCGGCGGCGGCCATCGCCGCCACAGGCATCGTTAGTCGGCAACCGACAGCACAGGCGCGACGGCGAGTTTCGCGTCTCGCGGCCCCCAGCGCGTCAGCACCACGCTGGAGCACGAGAGCACGCCGAGCACGACCATCGAGCTCGCGGCGAGCCAGAAGAAGCTTTGCGCGCTCGCGTCATGCGTCGACAGCCACCAGCCGATGCCCGCGATGTAGATCAGCCGGGCGGTCTGCGCCAGCACAGGACCGATCACCTTGGCTGCACCTTGCGAGGAGAAATACATCGTCGTTGCAAGGCCGAAGAACGCGTAGAACGGCCCGACCGTCGAGAGATATTGATGGCTCGCCGCGCGCACGGCCGCGCTGTCGGTGAAGATGTTGACCCAGAGATCCGGGAAGATCGCAACGAGGCATGCTGGCGCGCCGACGGCCACGAAGGCGGCGGCACCGGCGGTCCAGGCGATGCGGCGCGCCCGCGCGATGCGGCCCGCCCCGATCGCCATTCCGACCATGGGCACGCAGGCGATACCGAACGAGAACGCGATCGAGGTCAGCAGGAATTCGAGCCGCGCGCCGATGCCGTAGCCGGCGAGGATCGCGGTGCCGAATTTGGCCAGCATGTGGGTGAAGATCGAGATCGTCAGCACCGATTGCAGCGGCGAGAAGCAGGCGATGGCTCCGACCTTGAGGATGTCGAAGAACATCACCCATTGGATGCGCAAGCCGCGGAGTTTTGGAACGACGCGGGCGCGGCCGGAGAACAGGTACCAGCCCATCACGCAGATATTCATGGAGTAGGCGATCAGCGCGCCGGCGGCGACGCCGCGCATGCCGAGTTGCGGAAACGGGCCGAGCCCGAGGCCCAGCGTGCCGCCGAGCACGATCTGCCAGACCGCAGAGTTGAGGATGAGAAACGACGGCAGACGCATGTTGCCGGTGCCGCGCAGCACGCCCGCCATGGTGTTGAGCAGCCAGGGCAGCACGGCACCGCCGAAGAACACCTGGGTGTAGGCGATCGCATGCGTCAGCACATTGCCGCGGCCGCCGAGCATCGTCAGCACCTGAGGGCCGAAGATCAGCATGCCGAGCATGAAGACGAGGCCGAAGGTGATGCCGATCAGCAGCGCATGCGCAGCCAGCGTCCCGGCACGCTCGCGATCGCCGGCGCCGAGCGCGCGTGCGATGGCGGAGGCCACGGCGCCGCCCATGGCGCCGCCCGACATGGTCATGGTCAGGATCACTGTCGGAAACACCAGCGCCATCGCGGCCAGCGCCTCGACGCCGAGCCGGCCGATATAGGAGGTCTCGGCGATCACCGTGCAGGTGCCGGCGGACAGGGCGACAACGTTCGGCCAGGCGAGGGAGAGCAGCGTGCGCAGGATCGGCCCGTCGGTCAGCGCGCTCCGTACCGGGCGCGCGGGCGACGGTCGCGGACGTTCCTGCTCATCGACCGGGATCTCGGCGACCTCAGTCATTTCCTCTCCCGGACAAATCCGCCATTCGCGGCGTGGCAATGCTTAGGTGCATCAATCATTCGCTCGCGCGAAAGGCGCGGCTGCGCACTTGTTAGCACGCTGGTTGCCGATTCCTCCTGCGTCAGGTGCAGGCGTGCCCTGCGGCAGCGCATTTCGATAGGTGGAATTAACCGATCGTCCAGACTAGCGGTGGGCGGCCGCCTGCCGTTGGGCGCAGGTGTACGCCGATGTGCCGGCCGCATCCTGCGGCGAGTCCCTCGAGCAATCCCTCCAGCACCTTGGCGCAGGCGCCGTGATAGTCAGTGACACCGTCCATCAGCTTCCAGCTCTGCTGGTGGATTTCGAAGCTGCCTTCGGATTGCGTGGTCTCGGCCGCATCGTCCTGCGCGGCGAACAGCGCGCGGAGGAAGGGCGCAAACGCGCTCGCGCCGCCGCGGCGCATCGCCAGCGGCGCCGCGATCTCATCGAAAAACTGCATGCCGATCAGATTACCGGTGATGCGCAGGAGATAGCCGGCATCTTCCGGCCCGAATAGTTGCACCATCACCGGCGCGGCGGTGCGCACATATTCCATGGCGTAGTTGCGATAGGCCTTTTCGAGCCGCGGCCTTGGCCAGCTAGCGAGGGGAAGCGCCGGCGCGGTCTTCGGATCGAACAGCGGCGCCTCCAGATGCCGCGCGTAGACGAGGCGTTGATCCGGTTCGAGCGGATGGTCGTATTGATGGTAGTAGCCTTCGAGCCCGTCCTGGCCGTCGACGCTCTGCTTGGTGCAGACGAAGCCCAACCGGAGATCACCGAGTGCGACGCCGTTGTTGGCGTGCCAGCCGCGCAGCATCGCGCGGCTGACCTCGCCCGGCACGCCGCAGATTGCCGCGCCTTTCCAGATCCAGCGCGGCGGCGGATAGCGGATCCAGGCCTTGATGTCGCTCTCATACATGTATTCGACATGCACGCCGCCGATCCAGTTGGAGAGATAGTGATATTGCGCCGCCGCCACCGCCGGCGGCAGATGATCGATCCCGAGCTTCCTGAGCCCCGGCAGGAAGCGCTCCTGCTGCTGGCGACGGAACACGCGGAAGACGAATTCGGCGGCGTCGGCCGTGCCGCGACGCGTCACCACAGTGAGGATCAGACCGGTGAAATAGGCGTGGTAGAGATCGGCGACCGCACGCCAGCGCTTCCATTGCGCTGCTTGCGCGGCGTCTGCGGCGGTCATCGTTTGCTCCCGGCTTGTTGTTTTGCGGGAGTGTGTCATCGCGGATGGGGCTAAGCAACCAACACTAGCCCGGTGTCATCGCCCGGCGAAGACCGGGCGATCCAGTATTCCAGAGGTGTCAGTGCTTGAATCGAGAGGCCGCGGCGTACTGGATTCCCCGCCTTCGCGGGGAATGACAGCTGAGGACGGGGTACAGCTACACCCGAAAATGCTTGCTCAGCTTGAGCCCCTGCGCCTGGTAGTTGGAGCCGATGCGCTGGCCGTACATGGCGTCGGGGCGGGACAGCATCTTCTCGTAGACGAGACGGCCGACGATCTGGCCGTGCTCGAGGATGAACGGCACCTCGCGCGAGCGCACTTCCAGCACGGCGCGCGATCCTAGCCCGCCGGCACCGGCATAGCCGAAGCCCGGATCGAAGAAGCCGGCATAGTGCACGCGGAATTCGCCGACCAGCGGGTCGAACGGCACCATCTCCGCCGCGTAATCGGGCGGCACCTGCACGGCTTCCTTGGAGGCGAGGATGTAGAACTCGCCGGGGTCGAGGATCAGGCTGCCGTCGGGACGGGCCGAGATCGGCTCCCAGAAATCTTCCACCGCATAGCCGGAGCGGCGATCGACATCCACCACGCCGGTGTGGCGCTTGGCACGATAGCCGACGAAGCCATTGCCCTTCTCCCCGGAGAGATCGACCGAGACGGCGACGCCGCCGGTGAGGTCGGCATCGTCGATGTCGACGAGGCGTTCAGTGGCATGGAGCGCATCGAGCGCATCGGCATTGAGGATGGCGTCACCAGTGCGGAAGCGCACTTGGCTTAGGCGCGAGCCTTCGCGGACCAGCACCGGAAACGTCTTCGGGCTGATCTCGGCATAGAGCGGGCCGTGATAGCCGGCGCCGATCATATCGAAGCGGCGCGTGCCGTCGGCGATCACGCGGGTGAAGACGTCGAGCCGGCCGGTCGAGCTTTTCGGATTAGCCGCCGCGACGATCTCCGGCGGTAGCGCCAGGCTTTCCAGCAGCGGCACGATATAGACGCAGTTGGTTTCCAGCACCGCACCGTCGGAGAGGCTGAACTCGTGCAGCTTCAACTGGTCGATGCGCTCGGCGACGGTGGCGCCGGGACCGGGCAGGAAACTGGCGCGGACGCGATAGGCGATATCGCCGAGACGCAAATCGAGGCTCGCCGGCTGAATCTGGCTTTCGACGAAATCATAGGCGGGCAGGATGAGGCCCGCTTCCGCCATCGCCGCGATCATGCGGTCGGGCAGGATACCATTGGCGTCGGCGGCAACCGTGAACGTCAACCGGGGGTCCTCGTCAGGGGTCGCGTACATCCGGACTTGCGGGACATACGAGCCTTTTACGGCTATCCGATGGACGCCTTGACGGAAAGGGCATTGCGGAATATGAGCATCACTTATCCCGTGGTGATTTGAGCCGGCCGGCTTGCAGCCACGTTAAATAAGTCGCTAAACAGGCCGGGGACCTCTGTGATCCCGGCCCGTGGAGATATCCAGGCCGGTTTTTTTATGACCATCTCGACAAGACGGTCATATCGGAGGGTCCTATGTCGAAGTCGCCTGCCTCTTACCGCCCCGAAACCCGCCTGGTCCATTCCGGCACCCTGCGCTCGCAATATGGCGAGACGTCGGAGGCGCTGTTTTTGACCCAGGGCTATGTCTACAACAGCGCCGAGGAGTGCGAGGCGCGGTTCAAGGGCGAAGACCCCGGCTTCATCTATTCGCGTTACTCGAATCCGACGATCGCGATGTTCGAGCGCCGCATGATCGAGCTCGAAGGCGCCGAAGCGGCCCGCTCGGCGGCGACAGGCATGGCCGCGGTGACGACGGCGATCCTCGCGCCGCTCAAGGCCGGCGACCATGTCGTGGCCTCGCGCGCGCTGTTCGGCTCGTGCCTCTACGTCATTCAGGATCTGCTTCCTCGCTACTGCATCGAGACCACGCTGGTCGATGGCGCCAATCTCGACCAATGGCAACGCGCGGTGAAGCCGAACACCAAGACGTTCTTCCTGGAGAGCCCGACCAATCCGACGCTCGACGTGCTCGACATTCCCTCGATTGCCGAGATCGCCCACAAGGGCGGCGCGCGGCTCGTGGTCGACAACGTTTTCGCGACGCCGATCTGGCAGAGCCCGCTCGCGTTAGGCGCCGACGTCGTCGTCTACTCCGCGACCAAACACATCGACGGCCAGGGCCGGTGCCTGGGCGGCATCATCCTGTCCTCGGAAGCCTTCATCGCCGAGCACATCCACAATTTCATGCGCCAGACCGGCCCGTCGATCTCGCCGTTCAACGCCTGGGTGCTGCTCAAGGGCCTGGAGACGCTAGGTGTGCGCGTGCGCGCGCAGACCGACACGGCAGCGCGCATCGCCGATGTGCTGGCGAGCCATCCCAAGATCGCGCGGCTGGTCTATCCCGGCCGCGAGGACCATCCGCAGGCGGCTCTGGTGAAGAAGCAGATGCGCGGCGGCTCGACGCTGGTCGGCTTCGAGGTCAAAGGCGGCAAGGCGGCTGCATTCCGCGTGCTCAACGAGCTCAAGCTCGCAAAGATCTCGAACAATCTCGGCGATGCCAAGAGCCTGGTCACGCATCCGGCGACGACGACGCATCAGCGGCTGAAGCCGGAAGATCGTGCCGCACTCGGCATCAGCGAGGGATTCATCCGCTTCTCGGCCGGGCTCGAGCATGCGGATGATCTGATCGAGGATCTGACCGCGGCGCTGGAGAAGGCGTAGCCACAACAAAGGTCTCGTAGGATGGGCAAAGCGTGAGCGTGCCCACGTCTTCTTCCTTCGTATCACTGAGCGGTGGTGGGCACGGCGCGTTGCGCCTTTGCCCACCCTACGGCGCAGTTGCCTACATCGGCCGATAGGTCCGCACGTCCGCGGGCACGTTCACCCCGATCTTGATCTGGCCGACCGAGTGGATGATGTCGTCGCCGAGCAGCTGGGCGAAGCAGGCATAGCCCCAATCGTTCATGTGCAGGCCGTCGGCGATGACGAAACTCTCGACCGGAAGCGCCTGCTTCTCGTGCCAGTCGCGCATCACCTCGAAGCGCGGGAAGATGCCGACGTGACGAAGCTCGGCGACCTTGCCGAGCAGCTTCACCATCTTGCTTGCGCTCTCGGGACGCTCGGTGACCCTGGGCGAATATTGCGGGTCGACCAGCACGATATCGGAATTGCCCGCCGCCTGGATGCGAGTGATGCCGTCCTCGACCATCTTGGCGGTGTCGCCGGGATCGAGATTGCGCAGCACGGCGTTGGTGCCGACCTGCCAGATCACGAGATCCGGATGCACGTCGATCACCTCCTTCTGGAGGCGCTTCATCATCTCGGGCGCGTCCTCGCCGCCGACGCCGGCATTGATGACGGTGATGTCAGCGGTCGGATATTGCCGGCGCAGCTGCGCAGCGAGACGGTTCGGATAGTTGAAGTCGGGCGAGCTCGCGCCATAGCCCGCCGTCGACGACGAGCCGAACGCGACGATGACGACGGGCTGGCCCGCGACGAGCTTGCCCGCGACATGGGGCAGCGAGCCCATCGTCTTGGCGCCGCCCTTCGGCGGCAGGCAGGGAACGCGGCTGAAAATATCGCCGGCCGATTTTGCGACCTGCTTCACCTTGTCGATGGCGCGCGAGGTAAGGCCGCGCTGATCGGTGGGCTGCTGGGCCGTCGCCGCAACCGTGGTCTGCGACGGCGAGGTGGGCGCTGGGTTAGCGGCCTGCTGCGGCGCGGCAGTCGCCTGGGCGGCCTGAGCTCGGGCAGGCGCCTGCAGCACAGGCATCAGCATCAGCAGCGTCGCCACTGCGGGCGCGGACAACCATGTCGACAGGCCAAAAGGGCGGAAAGAACTCATTAACGCTAGACCTCAATTCTGCTGCTCGGTCGGCCCCAGATGGGCAGCATCGATCACGAACTGCGCCAACGCCCGGCCAAGGCAATCATGGACCTGCTTCGCCAGCTCGGGGCCGCGCGAGGCGCTGAACAAGTCGAACTGCCCCTGATCATTCCACTGCCGCATGATCGCGAAACGATCGAACAGCGGGATATCATGCTCCTGCGCCACCACCCGCATATTGTCGAGATAAGGCGGTGCCGAGATCATGGATTCGGTACGCGGGCTGTATTGCAAGTTCATCAAGACGACGTCAGCCCCTGCATGTTGCAGCGCAGCGACCCCATCGGTCACGGCGCCGCGAAAGTCATCGGGATCGATCGATCGGATAGCATCCACCGTCCCGGTCTGCCAGATGACCAAAGTAGGTGTTTTTGCTTCCATCAGCTTAACGAAGGTTCCGGCGGCCTCCTCCGCCGTCTTCTTGCTCTGTAGTTCTACGGATACGTGCACGGTCTCCGAAGGGGGCAGTTTCTCTTTCAAGATCGCCTCCATCCGTGCCGGATAGGAGCTGCTTTCCGAAAATGGGATCGTCGTCGACCGGCTTCCGATCACGAGGATCTCAAGCGGTTTGCCCGCCTTGACGGCGTCGGCGACCTTGGGGAGCTGGCTCTCGGTGGCGAGCAGATAAGGCGGCACTTCACAGGCTGCAGGGATCGGGGGCGTCGCAGGCGCGGCCTCGTCTGCGCGCGCCGAAGGCGCGGTGAGGTACCCGCATAGCAGGATCAGGCTCAGGATAACCTTCGCCGTCATCAGCCCCCTCCCGCCAGATCGGCGTTGCCGACGGCGTTTTTGGTTTTCGCACCGCTCTTGTCAGCTACGCGCTTGTACCACGAAATCACCCAGGCCATCGCCCACATGATCAGAATTCCTGAAAGACTAATCAGCGCATGCATGGCGGGTCCACCGGAGACCTCGGCCAGGATGAAATGGCCGGCAAAGGCCAGGAAGACGCCGAGACAGAAGATCTCCAGCGAGTGCTGGCCGCACACGATCAGCGGCCGCAACCATTGCGATTTCAGGCCCGGCCATTCCCGCGGCAGGAAGCGCACGGTGAGCGCGGCCAGCGCCAGGAAATGCGTGAAGCGCAGCACGTCGAGATCGGTCTTGTCGATCGGATACATCCACTGCTCGATCCGCTTCGGCATGAAGTGCGAAAGCTGCGGGACGTACCAGGTCAGCGTCACATAGAACGCCGCAACGAGATAGGCGATCGAGATCCACATCGTCACGGGCGATGCCAGAATGCGCGACATGCGTCGCGCACCTCCGAGCGCGCACCATGCGCCGAACACGAACAGCAACTGCCAGGCAAAGGGATTGAACGCCCAGAAACCGTTCGGATAGGCGGAGAAGTACAGATCGAACTGCCAGGTCGCCGCGTAAAGCAGCGCCGAGAGCGCGAGCGTGACATCGGGCCGCCATTTCATCGACCACAGGATCAGCGGCAGCGCGAGCATCAGGACGATATAGAGCGGCAGCACGTCCATGTTGACGGGACGGAAGCGCAAGAGAAGCGCCTGCACGATGGTGATGTCGGGCTGCTTGAGAAAATCCATGATGCCCATCTCTTCGGTGTAGAGCGGGTTCTCGAAGCTGGTCGCGACGTAGGAGATTTCGGCGAGGAAGATCGTGAACAGGAAGACGTGGGCGACATAGATTTGCCAGACCCGCCGCAGGACGCGCGCCGTGGCGATGACGACACCGCTCTCCAGCATCGCGCGGCCGTAGACGAAGGCTGCGGTGTAGCCCGAGATGAAGATGAAGATCTCGGTGGCGTCGCTGAAGCCGTAATTGCGGATCGTGAACCAGGTCAGCAGATTGGGCGGCAGATGGTCGATGAAGATCAGCCACAGCGCGAGGCCGCGGAACAGATCGAGCCTGAGCTCGCGCTCGCCGATGGCAGGCAGCGTGATGGCGGGCGCGGCGACGCGCGGCTTCGCGTCGACCGGTTTGGCCTCCGCGGGCTTGGCGCCTGCGGTTCCCGCGATCGTCGATCCCGTCACTTGATCGGCAATGGTCATGGGGGCCCAAAAACCCTTCCGCAAATCGCGACGTTTCAGGAGTGTACCGGGCCGGTCGCCGCCTCGCAAAGCGGCCGGATCACATCTGGGGTGTACTTCTTCGTGAATTCGGGCGGGACGATGTCGCCAAGGCCGCGTGCGGCGTTTGGTTCCTGGCCGGGTTTTCGTTATGATGGCAGCCATGTACCGCGCCGTGACCCGCCAGATCGAAGTGACCGTCGAGCCGAACTTTGTTCCGGAACAGTCCTCGGCCGACCGCTCGCGGTATTTTTGGTCCTACACCATCGTGATCACCAATTCGGGCGACGAAACCGTGCAGCTCAAGACGCGGCACTGGATCATCACCGATGCCACCGGGCGGCAGCAGGAGGTCAAGGGCGAGGGCGTGATCGGCGAGCAGCCCGTGCTCGCCCCCGGCGAACGCTTCGAATACACCTCGGGCGTGCCACTCTCCACCGCCTCCGGCTTCATGACCGGCCGCTACCTGATGGTGAGCGAAACCGGCGAGCGCTTCGAGATCGACGTGCCGACGTTCTCGCTGGACAGCCCCGACAACAAGCGGGTGTTGAACTAGAGGCGGGTGACAGTGCCGTAGGGTGGGCAAAGGCGCAAAGCACCGTGCCCACGTCTTTCGTTGTCATCGGGAGATCCGTGGGCACGGCGCAAGAGCGCCTTTGCCCACCCTACAAGAGCTCGTTACGCGTCTTCCACGCCCGCTTCATCCGGCGTGAATTCGTACACCGAGCTACAGAACTCGCAGGTCACGACGACCTTGTCGTCCTTGACCATGGCGCTGCGATCGTCAGGCGAGAAGCTCTTCAGCATGGACGCGACCGCGTTGCGCGAGCAGGAGCATTGCGCTTTCAGGACCAGCGGATTGAACACGCGCACGCCGCGCTCGTGGAACAGGCGGTAGAGCAGCCGTTCACCGGAGAGATCGGGATCGATCAACTCGACGTCCTCGACCGTCTCGATCAGCGAGCGCGCCTCGACCCAGGCATCGTCTTCGGCGACGCTGTGAGCCTCAAGGCCCTCGGGCGCATCGCCGGGATGCAGATCGGCCTGCCGCGCCCGCTCCGGCGCCTTTGGCAAAAACTGCATCAGCATGCCGCCGGCGCGCCAGCGGTGCTTGCCGCCGTCGCTCGAGCGCCACTCCTCGCCGACCGCAAGGCGCACGCGCGTCGGGATCTGCTCGGAGCGCAGGAAATATTCGTGGGCGGCGTCTTCCAGGCTGCCGCCGTCGAGCGCGACCAGGCCCTGGTAACGGCTCATATCGGGCCCCTGGTCGATGGTCATGGCGAGATGACCGCGGCCGAGCAGCGTGCCGGAATTCATTCCGGTTTCCTTGGCATCACCGAGGCGCTCGGCATCGAAGCGCGCATAGGCGCGCAGGCGATCGGGCGCCTGATAGTCGACCACCAGGAACGACACCGGCCCGTCGGTCTGGGCCTGCAGGATGAAGCGGCCCTCGAATTTGAGCGCCGAGCCGAGCAGCGTCGTCAGCACGATGGCTTCGCCGAGCAACTTGCCGACCGGTGCGGGATAATCATGCTTGGTCAGGATGTCGTCGAGCGCCGGGCCAAGCCGCACCAGACGGCCGCGCACATCGAGCGCATCGACCTCGTAGGGCAGCACGGCGTCATCGACGGGAACTGCGGAAGGCGCGCGAACCGGGCTTTCGGGCCTGGTTTTCATGTCGGGGGATTGGGAAACCATGGCGCTTTATCTGGGGTCGGAGGGCGGAAATGGAAGGGCCCCCGCATTCGGTGCTCAGAATGGCGGGGCGCGTAGCCCGGATGGCGCGCAGCGCAATCCGGGGAAGTCTTTCCGCGTTGAGAAGCCCGGATTTCGCTGCGCTCCATCCGGGCTACAAGTGAGCCTACTTCACCGCGTCAAAACACCAGGCCAAAATGCCCTTCTGCGCGTGCAGGCGGTTTTCGGCCTCGTCGAACACCACTGACTGCGGACCGTCGATCACCTCGTCGGTGACCTCCTCGCCGCGATGGGCGGGCAGGCAGTGCATGAACAGCGCATCGGGCTTGGCCAGCGACATCAGCTTGGCATTGACCTGGTAGGGCTTGAGCACGTTGTGACGGTGCTCACCTTCCTTGTCGCCCATCGACACCCAGGTGTCGGTGACGACGCAATCGGCGTCCTTCACGGCGGCCTCGGGATCGGTGCCGAGCACGATCGACGCGCCCGTCGCCTTGATGAAGTCGCGCATCACCTTCTTCGGGGCAAGCTCCGGCGGCGTTGCGACATTGAGCTTGAACTTGAAGCGCTCGGCGGCATGGGCCCAGGACGCCAGCACGTTGTTGTCGTCGCCGGTCCAGGCCACGGTGCGGCCCTCGATCGGGCCGCGATGCTCCTCATAGGTCATGAGGTCGGCCATCACCTGGCACGGATGTGAGCGCCGCGTCAGGCCGTTGATGACGGGCACGGTCGCGTTCGCCGCGAGCTCCAGCAGCGCCTCGTGATTGAGGATGCGGATCATGATGGCGTCGACATAGCGCGACAGCACGCGCGCGGTGTCGGCAATGGTCTCGCCGCGGCCGAGCTGCATCTCGGCACCGGTGAGCATGATGGGCTCGCCGCCGAGCTGGCGCATGGCGACGTCGAACGAGACGCGCGTGCGGGTCGACGGACGCTCGAAGATCATCGCCAGCGTCTTGCCTTCGAGCGGCCGCACCGGCTGATGCGCCTTCTGCTTCGCCTTCATGGCGGAGGAGGCCGCGAGCATGCTCTTGAGCTCCGACAGCGGCAGCTCGTTGATATCGAGGAAGTGCTTGGGTGCCTTGCTCATCAGCTTGCCGCCCGCTTGTTGCCTGACAGCGCCGTGCAGGCGCGCTCGAGCCTGACGATGCTGTCCTCGATTTCCGCCTCGGTGACGATCAAGGGCGGCAGGAAGCGCACGACATTGTCGCCGGCGCCGACGGTAAGCAGCTTCTCGTTGCGCAAGGCTGCGACCAGATCGCCTGATGGCACCACGGCCTTGATGCCGATCAAAAGCCCCTCACCGCGGATTTCGCTGACGATATCGGGATGACGGTCGATCACGGAGGCGAGCTTCTGCTTGAGCAGCAGCGACATCTTCTGCACGTGGTCGAAGAAGCCGGGCTTGAGCATGACATCGAGCACGGCGTTCGCGGCCGCGATCGCCAGCGGATTGCCGCCGAAGGTCGAGCCGTGCGAGCCGGGGCCCATGCCGGCGGCCGCATCTGCAGTCGCCAGGATCGCACCGATCGGAAAACCGCCGCCGAGCGCTTTCGCCAGCGACATCACGTCGGGTGTGACGCCGGTGCGGCGATGGGCAAAGAGATCGCCGGTGCGGCCCATGCCGGTCTGCACCTCGTCGAAGGCCAGCAGCAAGCCTTTCTCGTCGCAGAGCTGGCGGAGCGCCTTGAGGAAGGCTGATGTCGCCGGACGCACACCGCCCTCGCCCTGGATCGGCTCGATCAGGATGCCGGCGGTATGCGGGCCGATCGCCTTCTTCACGGCCTCGATGTCGCCATGCGGGATCTGGTCGAAGCCGTCCATCGGCGGACCGAAGCCTTCGAGATATTTTGCCGATCCCGTCGCGGCCAGCGTCGCGAGCGTGCGGCCGTGGAAGGCGCCCTCGAAGGTGATGATGCGATAGCGCTCCGGATGGCCCTTGGAGAAGTGATGATGGCGGACCAGCTTGATCACGCCCTCCAGCGCCTCGGCGCCGGAATTACAGAAGAACACGAAGTCGGCAAAGCTCTCATTGCAAAGACGCGCAGCGAGCTTCTCGCCGTCAGGGCTCTGGAACAGGTTCGACATGTGCCAGAGTTTCGTGGCCTGCTCCTGCAGCGCCTTGACCAGCGCCGGATGGGCATGGCCGAGTGCGTTGACCGCGACGCCCGAGGTGAAATCGAGATAGCGATCGCCATTGGTTGCGATCAACCAGACGCCTTCACCGCGCTCAAAACCGATATCGGCCCTGGCGAATACGGGGAGCAAATGCGGCGCTGCGCTGTTGGTCATGACGATCTCTTTGGTGGTCACTTCGGATGTTTCGGACGGCCTGAACACGCATGGCGCAGCGCGTCATTTGGCCCGGAAAACGAAACGTGCCGCCTTTTAAGGGCGGCACGTGCGACTATCTTATGCTTGGCAATACGGGTGTCAATGCCGCCCGGAAAGCCTCGCGAAACGCTGAATCCGTAGTCTTGCGGTGGCGATTTTGCGGGATTTTCGCCACGGAACATGTGGAAGCGAGTCGGCGGACTCTTGCGCGTGAGTCACGGCATATTGTAGCGTTTGGCTTGTCAGATACGACATCTCGTGCAGCGGTTCTGATCCCAAAAGTCCTCATGTACCGGCGTAAACGTTCGGGCGCATCTGGCGCGCCCGGCGAGCCTTAAGGGATTCTGGCGGCACGGGTTTTTCGAAGCTTAGGCATTCGTCGTGAGGCCCCACAGATGGCTGGCGCCGGCGAAGGAAAGGATGCAATGACGGTTTTGACCTGGTCAGATGATCGCGTCGAGCAGCTGAAAAAGCTCTGGGAGGCCGGACTTTCGGCCAGCCAGATCGCCGCTGAGCTTGGAAACGTGACCCGCAACGCCGTAATCGGCAAGGTGCACAGGCTCGGCCTGTCCGGCCGCGCCAAGAGCCCCTCATCAGCAGCTCCGCGGCCGCGCAAGGCGCGTCCCGCACAGCACATGATGCGGGTAAGCCGCCCCATCGCGCGCGGCAACACCGCGCTGGCGCAGGCTTTCGAGGTCGAGGTCGAGGCTGAACCTGTTACCTACGACAACGTTGTGCCGATGAGCCAGCGGCTCTCGTTGCTCGAATTGAACGAGGCCACCTGCCACTGGCCGGTCGGCGATCCCTCAAGCCCGGATTTCTTCTTCTGCGGCGGCAAGGCGCTCTCCGGCCTGCCCTACTGCGCCCAGCACTCGCGCGTGGCGTATCAGCCGGCGGCGGATCGCCGGCGGGCGCCGGCGAAGCCGGGCACGCGCTGAGTACTTGGTTCAGACGACATCGTCGCGGTACAGGCCGGGACGAAAAAAGCGCGCCACCTGGCGCGCTTTTTTGTTTGCTGGCGGGCAGCTTAGCTTGAGGTCTGCTCAGCCTTCGCGAAGCGATCGTCGAGCGCGTAGCCTGCGCCGCGGACGGTGCGGATCGGGTCCTGCTCGCGGCCGAGATTGAGCAGCTTGCGCAGGCGGCCGATATGCACATCGACGGTGCGTTCGTCGATATAGATGTCGCGGCCCCAGACGCTGTCGAGTAGCTGCTCGCGCGAGAACACCCGGCCGGGATGCTCCAGGAAGAACTCCAGCAGGCGATATTCGGTCGGTCCGAGATCGATCGGCCGGCCCGAGCGCGCCACGCGGCGCTTCTCGCGATCGAGCTCGATGTCGCCGAAGGCGAGCACGGTCGCGAGCCGCTCGGGGCTGGCGCGCCGCAGCAGGCCCTTCACCCGCGCGAGCAGCTCGGGCACCGAGAACGGCTTGACGATGTAATCGTCGGCGCCTGTGGCAAGGCCCCTGACACGCTCGCTCTCCTCGCCGCGCGCGGTGAGCATGATGATCGGCAGCTGCTTGGTGTCGGATCGCGTCCGCAACCGGCGGCACAGCTCGATCCCGGACAGGCCCGGCAACATCCAGTCGAGCACGATCAGATCGGGGATGTGCTCCTTGAGGCGGGTGTCGGCGTCGTCGCCGCGCATCACCGTCTCCACGTCATAGCCGTCGCCTTCGAGGTTGTAGCGGAGAAGCTCGGTCAGAGCTTCCTCGTCCTCAACCACCATAATGCGTGCGCCCATGGGCTCGTCGCTCCTTGCGTAATCAGGTGTTCGGGACCGTCGTGGCGAACGTCGTCATGTCGCCCTTCGGCCGCTTGTCGGTGATGGCCTGGCCTTCGATCATGTAGAACACGGTCTCGGCGATGTTGGTGGCGTGGTCGCCGATCCGCTCGATGTTCTTGGCGCAGAACATCAGATGGATGCAGAACGAGATGTTGCGCGGATCCTCCATCATGTAGGTGAGGAGCTCGCGGAACAGCGAGGTGCAGATGGCATCGACTTCCTCGTCGCCCTTCCACACCGCCATCGCTGCCGGCAGATCGTGCGCGGCATAGGCGTCCAGCACCGACTTGACCTGCTGCTGCACGAGGTCGGTCATGTGCTCGAGGCCGCGGAACAGTTTGAGCGGATGGAAATCCGTCTCCAGCGCCGCGACGCGCTTGCCCATGTTCTTGGCGAGGTCGCCGATGCGCTCGAGGTCGGTCGCAACCCGCATGGCGCCGACGATTTCGCGCAAGTCCACCGCCATCGGCTGGCGGCGCGCGATGGTCAGCACGGCGCGCTCCTCGATCTTCTTCTGCAGCGCGTCGAGCTCGGCATCGATGGTGACGACGCGCTGGCCCAGCTCGACGTCGCGGCGGATCAGCGCATCGACGGAATCGACGATCATGCGCTCGGCGATGCCGCCCATCTCGGCGACCAGGCGGGTGAGCTCCTGAAGGTCGGTGTCGAAGGCTTTTGCGGTATGTTCGGAAGCCATGTCCTGTCTCCTCAGCCGAACCGGCCGGTGATGTAATCCTGCGTGCGCCGGTCCGACGGCGACGTGAAGATCTTGCTGGTGTCGTCGAACTCGATCAGCTCGCCGAGATACATGAAGGCGGTCTTGTCGGAGACGCGGGCCGCCTGCTGCATGTTGTGGGTGACGATCGCGATGGTGTAGTTCTCGGACAGTTCCTGGATCAGCTCCTCGACCTTGGCGGTCGAGATCGGATCGAGCGCCGAGCAGGGTTCGTCGAACAGGATCACTTCAGGCCGCACCGCGACGGTGCGGGCGATGCAGAGGCGCTGCTGCTGGCCGCCCGAGAGCGACAGGCCGGAGGCGTTGAGCTTGTCCTTGACCTCGTTCCACAGCGCGCCGCCGCGCAGCGCCTTCTCGACGCGGTCGTCCATCTCGGACTTCGAGATCTTCTCATAGAGGCGGATGCCGAAGGCGATGTTCTCGTAGATCGTCATCGGGAACGGCGTCGGCTTCTGGAACACCATGCCGACGCGGGCGCGCAGCAGGTTGAGATCCAGCTTGGGGTCGAGGATGTTGGTCTGGTCCAGCATCAGCTGACCGGTGACGCGTTGGCCCGGATAGAGGTCATACATCCGATTGAAGATGCGCAACAGGGTCGACTTGCCGCAACCGGACGGGCCGATGAAGGCGGTGACGCGGTTGGTGCCGAGCGTCAGATTGATGTTCTTCAGCGCCTGGTGCTCGCCGTAATAGAAGTTGAGGTTGCGCACCGTCACCTTGGCCGGAGCTTCCGGCAGCGGCTGCTGCGAGGCGAGGTGCGCGTTGGAGCTCACGGATACGGACAAGTCGGTCATTTTGCGGTCCTCTCGGCACCGAGGATGCGGGCGCCAATGTTCAGGGCAAGCACGGTGAGCGTGATCAACAGCGCACCGCTCCAGGCGAGCTGCTTCCAATAGGCGTAAGGGCTCTGGACGAAATTGTTGATGGTGACGGGCAGGTTCGCCATGGTCTTGTTCAGGCCGAGGCTGAAGAACTGGTTCGACAGCGCGGTGAAGAGTAGCGGCGCGGTTTCGCCGGCGACGCGGGCGGTGGCGAGCAGCACGCCGGTGATGAGGCCGGAGCGGGCCGCACGATAGGCGATCCGCTTGATCACCAGCGAGCGCGGCAGGCCGAGCGCGGAGGCGGCCTCGCGCAGCGCGTTCGGCACCAGCAGCAGCATGTCCTCGGTCGTGCGCAGCACCACCGGGATCACGATGACGGCGAGCGCGAGCGAGCCTGCGATCGCCGAGAAGCCGCGCATCGGCACCACCACCGCGCCGTAGATGAACAGGCCGATGATGATCGAGGGCGCCGACAGCAGGATGTCGTTGATGAAGCGGATCACCGAGGTCAGCTTGTCGTTACGGCCGTACTCGGCGAGATAGGTGCCGGCGAACAGGCCGAGCGGCGCGCCGATGCCGACGCCGATCACGGTCATGATCAGCGAGCCGACGATGGCGTTGCGCAGGCCGCCCTCGGTCGAGCCCGGCGGCGGGGTATCGGCGACGAACAGCTCGAGGTTGAGGCCGGCGATGCCGTTATAGAGAAGCGTGAGCAGGATCAGCGCGAGCCAGGTGACGCCGACGGCGGCGGCTCCGAAGCAGAGCCCTCGGACGATGATGTCCTTGCGGCGGCGGCGTACATAGATCGGGTTCATGTCACTTCCCCGCCTTCGTTTCCAGACGCAGCAGCATCAGCCGGGCGGCGGCGAGCACGAAGAACGTCAGCACGAACAGCAACAGGCCGAGCAGGATCAGGCCGGACTGGTGCAGGCCGTCGCTCTCGGCGAACTCCGATGCGATCGCCGCCGAGATCGTGGTGCCAGGCGCGAAGATCGATGACGAGATGCGGAACGAGTTGCCGATGATGAAGGTCACCGCCATGGTCTCGCCGAGCGCACGGCCCAAGGCCAGCATGACACCGCCGATGACGCCGACACGGGTATAGGGGATCACGACGCTGCGCACCACTTCCCAGGTGGTGCAGCCGACGCCGTAGGCGGCCTCTTTCAGCACCGGCGGCACGGTCTTGAACACGTCGACCGAGATCGAGGTGATGAAAGGCAGCACCATGATCGCCAGGATCAGCGCGGCATTGAACAGGCTGAGATAGGACGGGGGACCTGCGAAGACCGCGCCCAGCACCGGGACGCCGTCGAAGATCTTGATCATGAAGGGCTGGAAGGTGTTGGCCAGGAACGGCCCCAGCACGAAGAAGCCCCACATGCCGTAGATGATCGAGGGAATGCCGGCGAGCAGCTCCACCGCCATGCCGATCGGGCGGCGCAGCCATTGCGGGCAGAGCTCGGTCAGGAAGATCGCGATACCGAGACCGACGGGAATGGCGATCAGCATCGCGATGAAGGAGGTGACAAGCGTGCCGTACATCGGTCCGAGCGCGCCGAGCACGGGCGGATCGGCCGACGGCGCCCAGCGCTGCGTCCACAGGAACGCAAAGCCGTATTCCTTCATCGCCGGGAAGGCACCGACGATCAGCGACAGGATGATGCCGCCAAGGATGAGGAGCACCGAGATCGCGGAAAGCCGGGTGATCCAGTAGAAGGTGACATCGCCGAGCTTGAACGCGCTCAAGGCCTTCGCGCGATCATAGGGGCCAGCGTCGTCGACTACATCGCTCTGAACAGCCATTTCTGCCACGCCGATCCCCTGTATTACGCTATCTGCATGCCGCCGATAAGGAGCGGTCTTGTCGACGATTTGTCCCGCGTCATTCCGGGATGGTCCGAAGGACCAGACCCGGAATTTCGAGCTTCCGGGTTCGCTCGCCACGCTCGCGCCCCGGAATGACGGGGCACGAGCGTCGGACTTCAGAGCTTTAGCTCTTGATCTCGGCAGACCAGGTCTTCTCGATCTGCTGGACGACGCTGTCCGGCATCGGGATGTAATCGAGCTCCTCGGCTGCCTTGGCGCCGTTCTTGAAGGCCCAGCGGAAGAACTTGATGGCTTCCTGCGAGGCCGCCTTGTCGGTGGCATCCTTGTGCATGAGGATGAAGGTCGCCGCCGTGATCGGCCAGGACTTGTCGCCGGGCTGGTCGGTCAGGATGACGTAGTAGCCGGGCGCCTTGGACCAGTCGGCATTGGCGGCGGCCGCCTGGAAGGCCTCGGTGGCGGGCTCAACGGTCTTGCCACCCTTATTGACCATCTTGGTGTAGGTCAGCTTGTTTTGCTTGGCGTAGGCGTACTCGACATAGCCGATCGAATTCTTGGTCTGGCCGATGTTGCCCGAAACGCCTTCGTTGCCCTTGGCGCCGACGCCAACCGGCCATTCGACCGCGGTGCCCTCACCGACCTTGCTCTTCCAGTCCGCGCTGACCTTGGAGAGATAGTTGGTGAAATTGAAGGTGGTGCCCGAACCGTCCGAGCGGCGAACCACGGTGATCGCCTCCGACGGCAGCTTCACGTTCGGATTGAGCTTCTTGATCGCGCCGTCGTCCCACTTGGTGATCTTGCCGAGATAGATGTTGGCGAGCGTCTCGCCGTCGAACACCATCTCGCCAGGCTTGACGCCTTCGAGGTTGACGACCGGAACGATGGCGCCCATCACCATCGGCCACTGGGCAAGGCCGTCCTTCTCGAGCTGCTCGGCCTTGAGCGGCATGTCGGTGGCACCGAAGGTCACAGTCTTGGCCTGAATCTGCTTGATGCCGCCGCCGGAACCGATCGACTGGTAGTTCAGACCGTTGCCGGTCTCCTTCTTGTAGGCATCAGCCCACTTCGAATAGATCGGGAACGGGAACGTCGCACCTGCGCCGGTGATGTCGGCAGCGAACGCCGCCGTCGTCGTTGCGGCGACCAAGCCGGCAGCGACGATCGTTTTGAGGAAATTCATGCTGGTCTCCATACAGGGGAGCGAAGCGCCATCCGCGCCCGATCGCGCTCCCGCGCCGCCCCTTTAGGAGCGGTCGGCTGAGCTTTTACGAAGGTTTCGTGACAGTCGGATGACAGCGCTAAGCGATTGAAACCGCGTTGTTTTATTGCCTAAACCAAAGTCCTGGCCTGGGGAAAACAGGCGGTGAAAGTCGCACCCTGCTTGGGCACGCTTTCGATCAAAAGACGGCCGCGGTGACGGTTAAGAATATGTTTCACCAGCGATAATCCGAGCCCCGTGCCGCCCTGCGAGCGGCTGTCGCCGACGTCAACCCGGTAGAACCGCTCGGTCAGGCGCGGCAGGTGCTCCGGCGCGATGCCGGGGCCGAAATCCCGCACCATGACCCGGATTTCCTGAGTTGCATCGGCGGGCGCCGGCAGCGTCAGCGAGACGATGACGCGTCCACCGGAGGCGCCATATTTGAGCGCGTTTTCGATCAGGTTTTCGAACAGGCGGAGCAGCTCCTCGCGGTCACCGGCGATCATGACCGGGCCGTCAGGCAAATGGGTCTCGACCTCGACCTGACGCTCGCGCGCCAGCGGCTCGAGCCCGTCGGCGACCTGGAGGATGATCGGCAAGAGATCGACCAGAGTGTCGGGCCGCACATGGGCCGACAGCTCGACCCGCGACAGCGACAAAAGGTCGTCGATCAGGCGCGCCATGCGCGTCGCCTGGTTGTGCATGATACCGAGGAAGCGCTCGCGCGCCTTCGGATCGTCCTTGGCCTGGCCCTGGAGCGTGTCGATGAAGCCGGACAGCGCGGCCAGTGGCGTTCGCAACTCATGGCTGGCATTGGCGACGAAGTCGGCGCGCATCTCCTCGACCCGGCGCAGCGGGGTCTGGTCGTGGAAGGTCATCAGCATGCATTTGTCGGCGCCGCCGAAATTGGTCGGCACCGGCACCGGGGTGATGATCAGCTCCATCCAGCGATCGACAGGCACATGGTCGAGATAGGTCGCGCGCCGCGGCTCGGTGGTGGCAATGGACTCGCGCAGCGCCGTGATGATCTCGGGCGAGCGCAGCGCGAACTGGGCGAGTTCGTTCTTGCGCAGCGCCGGCGCGAGCTGCGCGGCGGCCGCATTGAGATGGATGACCCGGCCGGCGCGGTCGAGCAGCACCGCCGGATCCGGCATGCCGGCGACGACCGCAGCCACCGCGGCGCTTTCCACCGGATTGACGCGCCTGACGTCCTCGCGCGAGGCGGCGGTATCATGCAGCCGCCAAGGGATCAGTGCCGCAGCCGCGATACAGACAAACACGGCGACGGCATGCACCACCGACACCTCGCCGAGCGAGACTACGACCGACAGCGCCAGTGCCGCAGCGATCAGGACGATGGTCGAGTGTCGCAGCCGGTCGGACCAAGGCTGCACCGTGGGAGACGAGGGAGCGTCGATCGCCATCGGGCCGGGCTTCTCCTTGGGTTCGCTCTGCGCCGGTCAGACGCCACCGCTATCGCTACGCTTTCTCACATAAGCGGCTTCAGGCGGTGGACCTGGATCGAGCTTGAGCGCCGCCTGCTGCAGGCGTTTCGATCGGGCGCCGATGATAACCTCCCGAAACGTCAGCAAGATTACAGAGATGACGAAAGGGGACAGATAATAGAGGACCCGGAACAGCAGCATGCCGCCGAGCAGCTCCTCACGGTCCATCTGCCAGAGGCCGACCAGCATGGCGGCGTCGAAGACCCCTAAGCCGCCGGGAGAATGGCTGGCGAAGCCAAGCAGCGTCGCCGAGACGAAGATGACGGCGACCACGACGAAGCCGAGATTGGGCTCGTCGGGCACCAGCACGTACATGGCAAGCGCACAGAAGCCGAGATCGATGATGCCGATGGCGATCTGCAGCAGCGTCAGCGGGCCGCCCGGCAGCACCACGGTCCAGGGGCCGCGCCCGACCACCCGCGGCTGGGTCCAGACCCAGACCACGTAAGCGACCAGCGCCACGATGATCATCATCGCGACGGTGCGGTTCAACCAGGGCGGCAGCTGGTCGATCGAGGCCGCCGCCTCCGGATGATAGGAGATGCCGAGGCCGAGCACGGCGGCATTGCCGAGCCAGAAAGTGAGGCCGGCCAGGAAGCAGATTTTCGCGACGTCGATCGCGTTGAGGCCATAGGCCGAATAGATGCGATAGCGCACGGCGCCGCCGGTGAAGACGCTGGCGCCGACATTGTGGCCGATCGAATAGCTGGTGAAGGCCGCGAGCGCGTTGATGCGATAGGGTACGTGGGATTGGCCGATCGCGCGCACGGCAAACAGATCGTAGAAGGTCAGGGTGAAATAGCCCGCGGCGACGAACAGCGCGGCCATCGCAATCTGGCGCGGCTCGGTGCTCTTGATCGCCTCGATCACCTCGTTCGCGTCGATGCCGCGCAGCATGTGGTAGAGCACATAGCAAGCGATGCCGATGACCGCGACGCTGATCACAACTCCAAGCTTATGCAGGATTTGCTTCTGGCGCAGCAACGTCATCGTCCTGCGTATGGCTTCCAGCATCTAGACCTCGAACAACACTTCAGCGGCCAGGGTGGCCGGCGAACAGGCGGACGACGCACAGGCACTCAACGAACGAGCACTCAACGAACCCTCGCCGCCGGCTTTGGCCTCGCGCATGCCCCCCGTCCCTCCACTAGCGCGTTTCGGGGCGGAGTGGAATTCGCCAATGTGAACAAAATCACGTGCCTTCAATATTTTAGGCAGGCTTGCGAGCTGATGATGCACGGTTTGGCGCTTTCGGCGGCAAGGCTTGAGGCGAATCTCCATGGCAATCTGCGCAGTCGCCGTGAAGTTTTGATGATTTCGACCGGACAATGTTCCGTCGCGCTTTAAGTCGAAATCAATCTATGGACCGCGTGCGCCCGTTAAAAGAGGGGCCGCTGCGTCGGCAGGGCTGCGCGGCACACGATGATGTGGCCGACGCCTCGCTCCTGGTCATCGCGTTGCACTGCGACATCACAGACGTCATCGCGGCCGCCCCGCCAAGGCAGCCGCGACGAGCATGTTGCTCAGAAGTAGCGTTGCCCTCAGGCTGCAAGCTGCGGGCGCATCGCTTCGATGCCGGCGATCCAGCCGGCGACAGAGCGGCCAATCGCCTCGGGGTGATCCTCCTGAAGGAAGTGCAGCCCGCCGCCGAGGCGAACCAGCGCGCAGTTCTTCAACGAGGCCGCAAACCGCGCGGCAAATTCCGGTGTGACCAGAGCTCCGGGCTCACCCGGGAACAGAAGCTTGGGATAGGACGACGCGGCCAGCGCCGCGTGCGCGGATTCAAGCGCCGCATAGACGTCGGCTGGCTCGCCCGCGATCGGCAATTCGCGTGGAAGCGCAAGCACGGGACGGCGACTCTCCGGCGTCGGGAATGGCGCACGATAGGGTGCCATCTCCGCGTCGCTCAGCTTGCGCACGATGCCGCCGGGCAGGACGCGCTCGACGAACGCATTTGCCTCGAGGATCATCGCTTCGCCCTCACCTGGCGTTCTGAATTTGCGGAAGACCGCGCGTGCCGCCTCGGCATGGTCCTGCTCTTCCGCGACCTCGGTGTGGTGGAAGTCCTGCCAGGTCGGCATTGGACGGATGAATTCCATGAAGGCGAGGCCGCGCACGAAATCCGGCCGGCGCGCGGCGAGATGAAATGCGAGCGCCGTGCCCCAGTCCTGCGCGACGAGATAGGCCGATTTGATACCGCGCGCTTCGATGAAGGCATCGAGATAGCGGACAAGATCGAAGAAGCGGTAGGCGACATCGGGCTTGTCGGACTGACCGAAGCCGATGTTGTCGGGCGCGATGCAATGCGCGACCGGTGCCACCAGCGGCAGGATATTGCGCCAGATATGCGAGGAGGTCGGATTGCCGTGGAGGAACAGCGCAACGGGCGCGCTGTCCGCGCCGGTCTCGCGATAGGCCATGTGGCTTCCGAGGACGGACGCTTTGCGAATCTCGATGTCGATCGGCTTGGTCATGTCGGCTCCTTGAACACGGTTTGGAATGCGATGGTCTTGAAGCGTTCGAGCGCTTTGGGATTGCGGTCGACTTTCATGCGCAGGATTGCGCCCTGCCAGGACGCGAGCAGGAAGTCGGCAAGCTCATCTGGCTCGAAATCGGAGGCGATCTCGCCGCGCTCTTGCGCATCCCTGATGCAGGCGGCGAACGGGGTGCGCCATTCGGCAAAGATCGCTGAGAGACGCGCGCGCAGCAGTTCGCTGCTGCCCGACGCCTCAAGGCTGAGATCGCCGATCAGGCAGCCGCGACCATAGCCGTCGGCCTCGAGCCTTCCGGTGATGATGTCGAGATAGCGCCGCAGGCGCGCGCGCGGCGTCAGCGAAGTGTCCTCGAGCGCTTCGGCGACCAGGCCGCGGGTGACATCGAAATAGCGGTCGAGCACTTCGGAAGCGAAGGCCTCCTTGGAGCGGAAATGATTGGTGAAGGATCCCTGCGGCGCGCCCGCCGCAGCGGTGACGTCGCGCACGCTGCTGCCGTGATAGCCGGTCCGGAACATGACCTTGAGGCCGGCGTCGAGGATGGCGTCTTTGAGCGATGGCTTAGGCATGTGTGAAATAATACGTACGTACGTATTGATGTCAAGCACTGACCTGTTGCTGCGGCAATCTCCCTGCCGGTCAGTCAGTTACTGCATTTTTGGAGCACGGATCAGGCCGCAGGCTGGCTGCGCGAGACCACCCAATAGCGCAGCCAGGCGCCGACGGTGCAGCCACCGAGATAGCAGGCGAACATGACGAGGCCGAGGTCGAGCCAATAGCCGAAGCGGCCCGGCACCGCATGCGCGAACGAGGCCGCGACCAGGCCCGCGACGAGCACAGCGAGCCAGCGCGCCGTCACCTTCGAGGTGCCGTTGCCGCGCTGGACCACCGAGATCCAGCCCATGCAGAAGCCCAGCAGCACCGAGCCGATCAGCCAGCCCATATGGAACGAGACGAGATAGGGCATGATCACCTCACCAGAAATTCGATGCGGCGGTTCTGCGCCTTGCCGTCGTCGGTGTCGTTGCCGGCGACAGGCTGCGTGCTGCCATAGCCGACCGCTGTGAAACGGTCCGGGGGCAGCCCGGCCTTGACCAGATAGTCGATCACCGCCTGCGCGCGCTTCTCGGAGAGCGCCTGGTTGAACGAGTCCTCGCCATCGGCATCGGTGTGGCCGGCGACCTCGATATTGGTGGTGGGGCAGCGCAATGCCGTTTCGATCAGATGATCGAGGACGCCCGCGGAGTCAGGATCGATATCGGCACGCTTGGGCTCGAACCGGATCTTGCCCTTGGCCAGCAGCTCCGAGAACAATTGCTGGCAGACGGTGCCGTCGACCGGCCCTGCCGCGGGCTTCACCGTGATTTCGGGCTTGTACTGCCAGGCCTTTGGAAAATCCTTGCCGAGGCCGGCGCGGATGTCGTTGGCCGCGCCTTCGTACAGCGCATCACCCGACAGCTTCACCTCGCGATCCGAGACCACGAGGGTGCCGGTCGACAGCCGCGACAGCGCACCGAGTGCTGCGACCACCGCGGTGTTGAACGAAGCAGGCGCGCCGATGCTGGCCTTGAGATTGTCGACCACCTTCTCGGTGAAGAATTTCCGCGAGGCGCTATTCGCGATCGCGGCGTGCACGGCGTTGTCGGGCACGTAGCCGGTCAGCGTCACGGTGGCGGCGACCGGATCCTTGTAGGCCTGGAAGATATAAGGCGGCGCCTTGATCTCGTTGGACGCGATCGAAAAGCCCTCAGGCAGGTTCTTCAGCGCGGCGGCGATCGCCTCGCGTCCGCCGAGGTCACGCGCCATGCCCGACAGATTGATCTTGGTGTCGGAGATCGTGATCTTGCCGTCCTTCAGCTTGCCGATCTGGTCGATCAGCAACATCGCCGCCGCCTCGAAACGCGCAGGCGCGCCGCGGGCGAGACCCATCTGATCGGCGACCTCGCCGCCATTGACCTCCTTTCGCGCGGCCTCGGTGAGGCGCGCCTTCATCGACGGCAGCGGCGCGGAGCCCGACAGGGTCACCCGCACGACGTCGCGCTCGGCGGTCCAGACGAAGGGTTTTGCTTCGGGAACAAGGCGGGTCTGGTCGTCGACCAGCCGAACGCCGGGAACCGTCTCGACCGTGGTCACGGCATCGCGGCGCCCCTCCTCGGAGAAAGCGTCCGCGGCCAAGCGGACGTCCCGGCCGTCCACCGCGATTCGGGTCTTGTCCAGGACGGTATCCTTGAGCGCGGCCGAGCTGCGGGCCGACAGGTCGGCCTCGACAGGCAAGGTGTTATTCCAGGCCGCAAATCCCCACATGACGGCCAGGGGAATCAGCCCCGGCCACCACTTGCTGGCCCACCTGAAAAGCATATGCATTCGACGACCCGAACTCTGGAACCGGAGACAAAACAAACCCTTGGCAGGCTGTCAAACCGGAAATGGGGCCGTTTCCGGGGTCACCCGTGAAACAATTGGAATAACTTTTTCTTCAAGGGTCGTTCCCTACATTGGGGGCGGAATGCCCAGGGGTCGGCCAGCCGGTCATGAAACAACTGCGTAACAACGTCATTCGCGCCGGGCTGGGAGCACTCTATTTCAGCGGCGCGCATCACCTGCTGCGTCCGCTGCTGTCGGGCGTCGGCGCCATTTTCATGCTGCACCATGTTCGGCCGGCCCGTGAGCGCGCGTTTCAGCCGAACCGGCATCTCGAGGTGACCCCCGACTTCCTGCGCGCGACCCTGTGCCATTTGCGCTCGCGCGAGATCGACATCGTCAGCATGGACGAGCTGCACGAACGGCTGGTTCAGGGCCGGTTCGAGCGCCGCTTCGCCGCCTTCACCTTCGACGACGGCTATCGCGACAACCGCGATCATGCCCTGCCGGTGCTACGCGAATTTGACGCGCCCGCGACCGTCTATGTCGCCAGCGACTTCGCCGAAGGCATGGGACGGCTGTGGTGGACCGCGCTGGAAGCCGTCATCGCCAAGGCCGAGCAGGTCGACGTCACAATCGGTCAATCCGCGCTGCGGCTCGATGCAAGCTCGCCGGCCGCCAAGCAGGCGACGTTCGATCGCCTGCACGACTGGCTGCGCGCGCTGCCGGGCGAATACGATCTGAAGCGCGAGATCGAGGCTCTCTGCATCGCGCACGGTATCGACATGGAAGCGCTGTGCCGAGACCTCTGCCTGTCCTGGGGCGAGGTGAAGCGGCTCGCGGCCGATCCGCTTGTCACGATCGGTGCGCACACCATCAGCCATTGCAATCTCGCCAAGCAAAGCGAGGAGGCCGCCACGCAGGAGATGGCGGTGAGCCGCGCGCGGATCGAGCATGCGCTGGAGCGCGAGGTGCGGCACCTCGCCTACCCCTATGGTGACCGCGAAGCGGCGGGGACGCGCGAATTCGCGTTGGCCGCATCGGCCGGCTTCAAGACCGCGGTGACAACACGACCCGGCATGCTGTTCGCCGAGAACGCCGATCACATGACCGCATTGCCGCGCGTTTCGCTCAACGGAAATTACCAGGATGCGCGCATCCTGCCGGTGCTGACCTCTGGCGCCGCGACCGCGATGTGGAACGGTTTTCGCCGGTTTGCGGCGGCCTGACCGTCGTCCCGGCGAAAGCCGGGACCCATACCGCGTGATTTTTCGATTGCGGTTGATATTAGTCCCGAACGACCAGCCTTCGCCAAACACCTCCCTGTGGCTATGGGTCCCGGCCTCCGCCGGGAGGACACTGAGTTGGCTGAACGGCTGACGCACTACACTCCACCGTTCCTTGACTCCCCTCGCCGCGACGCTCAAAACGTCGCCAACGCAAGGGAGGTGTCATGTCCAACGATCTGTTTTCGCTCAAAGGCCGTATCGCACTGGTCACCGGCGGCTCACGCGGCATCGGCAAGATGATCGCGGCGGGATTCCTCAGTGCCGGCGCTGCGAAGGTCTACATCACCGCGCGCAAGGCCGGGCCCTGCGAAGCCACCGCGAAAGAGCTCTCGGCGCAATATGATGGCGATTGCATCGCGCTGCCGATCGACATCTCGACCGTCGAAGGCTGCAACAAGCTCGCCGGCGAAATCATCAAGCTGGAGCCGAAGCTCGACATCCTCGTCAACAATGCCGGCGCGGCCTGGGGCGCGGAATTCGACGAATTCCCCGAGAGCGGCTGGGACAAGGTGATGGATCTCAACGTCAAGTCCCTGTTCTTCCTGACCAAGGCTCTGGCCAAGCCGTTGCGGGCGGCGGCCTCGCGCGAGCGCCCGGCGAAGGTGATCAACATCGCCTCGGTCGACGGCATCTTCGTCAATCCCAGCGAGACCTATTCCTATGCCGCGAGCAAGGCCGCCGTGATCCACCTGACGCGGCGCATGGCAACGAAGCTGATCAAGGACAACATCAACGTCACCGCGATCGCGCCGGGCGCGTTCAAGTCCGACATGAACCGCGCCGCGCGCGATCATTCGGACGAAGTGGCCAAGCGCATTCCATCGCGGCGCATCGGCACCGACGAGGACATGGCGGGCGTTGCGATCTATCTGGCTTCGCGTGCGGGGGATTACGTGGTCGGCAACACCATCGCGGTCGATGGCGGCGTGGTGTACGCGAATGCGGGGCTGGAGATCGCGGGATAGGGGGCGGCTAGCGCCTAGGCCTTACCACACACTCGCTGTCATGCCCCGGCTCGACCGGGGCATCCAGTACGCCGCGGCTTCGCGGATCTATTACAACCGTCTCTGGAATACCGGATCGCCCGCCTTCGCGGGCGATGTCAGTGAGGGTGTGGCGCGGCCGTCGCTTCTCGCTGGTAGCCCCTACGACTCGATCTTCACGTACTCGAAATCGCCCGGCTTGTTGTCGATGCCGACCTTCGGCGGCGAGATCCAGGAGGCGAACTTGCCGGTTTCGGTGACAGGCTGCATCAGGGAGGTGATGAAGTCGCCGTCGCTGGTCGAGGGCAGCCAATCGTCCTTGCGCTTGGCCCAGGTGGCATCGTCGATCAGGATGCCGTCGGGCGTCGCGTGCACGTCCTTGAACTCGCCGATATGGCGGTGGAAGGCCACGTTCGGCAGCGTCAGCTTGAAATCGTAGCCGGCGGTCGAGATCACCTTGTTCCAGCGCAGCATGCCCTTGACGCAATCCTGGCTGTAATCGTCGCGCAGGCGCATGTTGAGCGCGGTCAGCGCCGGCTCGTCGACCAGCTTGATCTCGCCGTTGATGAGCTTCAGCACCGGATAGGTCGAATTCTTCAGCTGATGATCGTCGTCGATCTGGGTCTCGTGGTAGCGGCCCTTGATGCCGGCGTTGAAGGCATTGGCCGCGTTGGTCGAGACTTCCGAACCGAACAGGTCGAGCGACAGCGTGTAGTGCAGGTTCAGCTTCTTCTGGATGGTCGGAAGATCAATGACGCCCAGCGCGCGGACCTTCGCGATGTCGGTCGGGTCGGTGATGCCGGCCGCCTTCATCGCATCGCAGGTGCGCTGCACGACGCGGGTGATGCCGGTCTCGCCGACGAACATGTGGTGCGCTTCCTCCGTGAGCATGAAGCGGCAGGTGCGCGACAAGGGATCGAAGCCCGATTGCGCCAGCGAATGCAGCTGCATCTTGCCGTCGCGGTCGGTGAAATAGGTGAACATGAAGAAGGACAGCCAGTCCGGCGTCGCCTCGTTGAAGGCACCGAGCATGCGCGGCGCATCGGCATCGCCGGAACGACGGCGGAGCAAATCGTCGGCTTCTTCACGTCCGTCGCGGCCAAAATATTTCTGCAGCAGATAGACCATCGCCCAGAGATGGCGGCCTTCCTCGACGTTGACCTGGAACAGATTGCGCATGTCGTAGAGCGAGGGCGCGGTCTTGCCGAGATGGCGCTGCTGCTCGACCGAGGCCGGCTCGGTGTCGCCCTGGATCACGATCAGGCGGCGCAGCATGGCGCGATGCTCGCCCGGGACTTCCTGCCAGGCCGGCTCACCATAATGCTCGCCGAACGGGACGACGCGATTTTCTTCCTGGGGAGCAAGGAGAATGCCCCAGCGATATTCGGGCATGCGGACGTAATCGAACTTGGCCCAGCCGCGCGGATCGACCGAATAGGCGGTGCGCAAATAGACCAGCGACTCCTGGAAGCCTTCCGGCCCCATGTCGCTCCACCAATCCATGTAGCCGGGATGCCAGCCTTCCAGCGCCTTCAGCACCTGGCGGTCTTCGGCGAGATTGACGTTGTTCGGAATCTTGGTCGAGTAGTCGACGTTCATGATGTTCATGTTCATGGCCGTGCTCTCCTTAAACCCGCGTCATATCGAATTTCGGCTTCTGGCCGCTGCCGTAGCGGCGCAGCGCGCCTTCCTCGCCGACGGCGTTGGGGCGCTGGAAGATCCAGTTCTGCCAGGCGGTGAGGCGGGCGAAGATCTTTGATTCCATGGTCTCGGGACCGACGAAGCGCAGGCTGGCTTCCATGCCGGTGAGGCTGTCGGGCGAGAAGCTGGCGCGCTCCTCCAGGAACACGCGGACCTCGTCGTCCCAGTCGATGTCGTCGAGCGCGAAGGTGACGAGACCGAGCTCTTCGGCCTGCTCGGCGTCAAGCGCAGTGCCGAGGGTGGCTTCGGCGCGCTCGACGTCAGCCGGATCAGCCTGGAAGCGCGACTCCAGCCGCGTCAGGCCGTGGCTCATCGGATAAGGACCGAAATTCATCGCCGACAATTCGATCGACGGCGGCGGCTGATTGTCGCCCTGGCGCGTGCCGATCAGCATGTAGGAGCGGTCGGCGGCGAAGACGAGCTCGGCGAGCGTGCCGGCAAAGCAGGACCCCGGCTCGACCAGCGTCACCAGCGTGCGCGAGGTGACGTCGACGCGCTTGAGCACGCGCTTCCAGTAGTGCCTGATCTCGTTGACCAGCCAGTGCGCCTTGTTGGCTTCGAGGAAGGCGTCGGACGCGAGCACATGGGCACGGTCGCCGTGGCTCTTGAACACGAGCATGGCGGTCTCGAGCTCGTTGATGCGCAGGTGCAGGATGGCATCGTCGAGCTCGCGTGCGACTTGCAGCGGCCAGAACGAGGCGCCCTGCACCATCATGCCGTCGATGTCAGCAGGCGGCGCGGCCTCCGGCGCCTTGATCGAGATGGTGGCGATGCGCGCGGCGCGGTCGATGTCGACCGTGACAAAGCCATATCGAATGCTGGTCTCGTCGATCACACGCTTGAGCGGCGTCAGCACGATGCCCTTGCCGCTGCCGGCGCGCTTCGAGGCCGCCGCAAACTCCTTGGCACGCTCGGCGATCCTGGCCTCGAGCTTGGAGTTCGGCGCGATCTCGTCGACGAGGCGCCATTGCACGGCGCGCTTGCCCTTCACGCCTTCCTCGATGGTGCAGAAGAAATCGGCGTGGTCGCGGCGCACCTTGCGCTTGTCGACGACGCGGGTGAGGCCGCCGGTGCCCGGCAACACCGCGAGCAGCGGCACCTCGGGCAGCGCCACGGCCGAGGCGCCGTCGTCGGCGAGGATGATGTGGTCGGTCGCGAGCGCCAGCTCATAGCCGCCGCCGGCGGCCGAGCCGTTCACCACGGTGATGAAGCGCTGGCCGGAGTTCTCCGAGGAATCCTCCATGCCGTTGCGGGTTTCGTTGGTGAACTTGCAGAAGTTCACCTTGTGGGCATGGGTCGAGCCCGCGAGCATGCGAATGTTGGCGCCGGCGCAGAACACGCGGTTCTTGGCCGAGCGCATCACCACGACCTTCACCTCGGGATGCTCGAAGCGCAGCCGCTGCACGGCGTCGGCGAGCTCGATGTCGACGCCGAGATCGTAGGAATTGAGCTTGAGCAAATAGCCCTCGAACAGGCCGCCGTTCTCGTCGACATCCATGGTGAGCGTCGCCACGTCACCGTCGACCGCCAGCTTCCAATGCTTGTAGCGGGACGGTTCGGTCTGGAAATCGATGAATGTCGCGCCGCCTGCGAGGCGCCGTTCTTCCCCGGCCATGGGCCACCCTTGAGCTCGTCCTGGTTTTAGCGTTAGATGCACAATAATGCATCTTCTTTCATACGTCCAGCCCGAATCTGGGCCGTGTATGCACTTTGCTTCATCCTGATGACAACTCGCAAAGGCCCCCGGGGATCATGCCGCTTGAAGCCCGGGATCATCGCGCAGGGTGGCCTTTGCGAATTGCTCGATCGCCTCCAGCGTCACCCCCGGCGCTTCACGATGCGGCGAATGCCCGGCACCCGGAATGATTTTCAGGTCGACCGGGCAGTAACACTCCTCCTGCGCGATCTCGACCTGGCGCAACGTCCCGTATTGGTCATCGGCGCCTTGCACCACCATGACCGGCACGCGGATGTAGGCCAGATATTCCGAGATGTCCCAGTCGCGGAATTTCGGGTCGAGCCAGGCGCCGTTCCAGCCGTAGAAGGCGTTGTCGACGTCCTTGTGCCAGCGCGCGAGCTTCGACCTGAGGTCCGTTGTCTCGAACGTCGTCTTGATCGCGGCGATGGATTTGATCGAGATGTCTTCGACGACGAAGTGCGGCGCAATCAGTGCGATGCCTTGCAGGCGATGATCCTGATGTGAACCGGCATAGATGGTGGCGATCGAGGCACCATCGGAATGGCCGAGCAGGAGGCCGCGCCTGAAGCCGATCATGTCGAGCAGCTTCGGCAGCACGTCCAGCGCCTCGCGCTGCATGTAGTCGAGCGGACGTGGCAGCGCGACCGGAGACGACTGGCCATAGCCCGCGCGCGAATAGGCGAAGATGCCCGCGCCGGTGGCTTGCTGGAGCTTCTGGGGGAAGTCACCCCAAAGTCCGACGGAACCGAGCCCTTCGTGCAGCATGACGATCGTCGGCGCGTCGGAGGCCTTCGGCGCCAGCCAGACGTATTCGAGGCTGGCGCTGCCGATGCTGAGGAAGCCGGTGGGTGTGAGGTTGGTCATGCACGTTTCCATTCATTCCATCATTCCGGACAACTCGCAGAGCGAGTTGATCCGGAATCCCGAGATTGTAGCCTGTGGCTCGAGATTCCGGGTTCGCGCTTCGCGCCCCCCGGAATGACGGAGCCGATCAATTCGCCCCTTCCCGCAGCTTGAATCGCTGGATCTTCCCCGTCGCGGTCTTCGGCAGCGAGTCCACCACGTCGATCCAGCGCGGATATTTCCACGGGCCGATCTTCTGCTTGACGTGCTCCTTCAGCATCTCCTGCAAGTCGCTCGTCTTCGCACCCGGGCGCAGCACGACGAAGGCCTTCGGCTTCAACAGGCCTTCCGGATCGGCCTCGGGCACGACGGCGGCCTCCAGCACGGCCGGATGCGTGATCAGGGCGCTCTCGACCTCGAAAGGCGAGACCCAGATGCCGGAGACCTTGAACATGTCGTCGGCGCGGCCGCAGAAAGTGTAGCGGCCCTCGGCGTCGCGAACATATTTGTCGCCGGTACGTGTCCACGGGCCTTCAAATGTGCGCCGACTCTTGTGGCGCTGATTCCAATAGCCCTCGCCGGCCGAGGGCGCATCGACCAGGAGTTCGCCGACTTCTCCGTCAGCGACATCCTGGCCGGCCTCGTTGACGAGCCGCACTGCATAACCCGGCACCGGCTTGCCTGAAGAGCCGTACTTGATGTCGCCGGGCGCGTTCGAGAGGAAGATGTGCAAGAGCTCGGTCGAGCCGACACCGTCGAGAATGTCGACGCCGAAACGAGACTTCCAACTGTTGCCGACGGATTCCGGCAGCGCCTCGCCGGCGGAGGTGCAGATGCGCAAGGACTTGCCGCCCCGCTCGCCCTTCATCGCCTCGTCGTTCAACATCGCAGCAAACAGCGTCGGCACGCCGTAGAAGATCGATGGATTGTAGCGGTTCATCAGGTCAAACATGCGCGCCGGCGTCGGACGCTCGCTGTTGAGGATCACGCTCGCGCCGACCGACATCGGGAAGGTCAGCGCATTGCCGAGGCCATAGGCGAAGAACAGTTTTGCCGCGGACAGGCAAACGTCGCTCTCGCGGATGCCAAGCACCTGCTTGGCGTAGGTATCCGCGGTCGCCTGCAGATTGGAATGGATGTGGCGCACGCCCTTGGGCATGCCGGTCGAGCCGGACGAATAGAGCCAGAACGCGGGCTCATCCGGATGCGTCGCAGCGGTGGTGAACTGATCGCTCTCCCCTGCGATCTCTTCCGCGAGTTGCTTGTGGCCGTTCTGCTTGGCGCCGGAGACGACGACATGCTCGAGATCAGGCATGCGGCCGACCACGTCCTTGATGACGGGATAGAGCGCCTCCGAGACGAACAGCACGCGGGCGCGGCAATCGGCGAGGATGTAGGCGTATTGATCCGCGGTCAGCAACGTATTCAGCGGCACCGGCACGATGCCGGCGCGGATCGCGCCCAGGAACACGATCGGGAAATCGACCGTATCCAGCATGATCATCGCCACGCGCTCCTCGCGGCGGACGCCGAGCCGGCGCAGCATGTTGGCGGCGCGGCGGGTCTGCTGCTGGAGCTCGCCGTAGGTGAGCTGCGAAACGGTGTCGTCGAAGGCGAGCTTGTTACCTCGGCCTTCCTCGACGTTACGGTCGAGCAGCCAGGTCACCGCGTTGTAGGGTCCCTCGCTCACGGTCGCCTCCCCCGAATTTTGAATTATAATTCATAGAAAGACACTGTGCTGGCTTGCTGTCAATGCCAGCAGGCACTATGTTTCATTAAAACGCGCCGCAGGACACCTGTAAAGAAGGCTCATGACCGACAGTCCCGACGCCGAATCCCGCTTTCTCGAACAGCTCGGCCAGCGCGTGCGCACCATGCGCGCGCTGCGCGGCATGTCGCGAAAAGTGCTCGCCAAGGTATCAGGAATTTCGGAGCGCTACATCGCGCAGCTGGAGAGCGGCAAGGGCAATGTCTCGATCGTGCTGCTCCGCCGCGTCTCCGACGCGATGGGCGCTCATCTCGAAGATCTGCTTCCCAGTGCCGATCCGACGCCGGACTGGCAGATGTTTCGCGACCTCTTGCGCAAGGCGACGCCTAGCCAGATTGCGCAAGCCAAGGATCTGCTCACCGGGGGCAGCGCGTCAGCGCCGCGCCGCGCGCCGTTCTGCGGTATCGCGCTGATTGGCCTGCGCGGCGCCGGAAAATCGACGCTCGGACGCATGCTGGCGAAGAAGATCGGCTGGAGCTTTGTCGAGCTCAACAAGGAGGTCGAGCAGCAGAACGGCCTCTCGGTTGCCGAGATCATCGCGCTCTATGGCCAGGAAGGTTTTAGACGCATGGAGCAGGCGGCGTTGCAGCAGCTGCTCGCGCGCAACGAGCTGATGGTGCTGGCGACCGGCGGCGGCATCGTCTCCGAGCCTTTGACCTTCGACCAGATCCTGACCTCGTTCTACACCATCTGGCTGAAGGCCGAGCCCGAAGAGCACATGGCGCGCGTACGCCGCCAGGGCGATCTGCGCCCGATGGCGGACGATCGCTCCGCCATGGCCGAGCTGCGCAACATCCTGCTCAGCCGCGAGCCGCTCTATGCGCGCGCGACGGCGGTGGTCGATACCGCAGGCCTTTCCGTCGATGCCGCTGCTGCGCGGCTGATCGATGCGGTACGGCCGGTGCTGCAGAACGAGGCCCGGAGCTTTGGGCTGCGGAGCGTGGCGCTGTAGAAATGACCTCCACCGACGTCACCATCACGATGTTCGAGCGGATCGGCGGCCGTGCCACGATCAACGCCCTCGTCGACCGCTTCTACGACCGCATGGACGCGCTGGCGCAGGCGAAGACCATCCGCGCCATGCATGCGGACGATCTCGGCCCGATCCGGGACGTGCTGAAGCGCTATCTGACAGAATGGACCGGCGGCCCGAAGCTCTATTCCCCCGAGAAAGGCCATCCGCGGCTGCGGCAGCGGCACATCGGCTTTGCCATCGGCGATGCCGAGCGCGATGCGTGGCTGCTGTGCATGCGCGGCGCGATGGAGGAGACGGTGACGGACAGCGCCGCGCGGCAGGACCTCGACAAGGCGATATCAGGCCTCGCCGACTGGATGCGCAACAGGTAGCGACGCCGTAGCCCGGACTAGCACGACTTAGATCGACCAGTAATTCGGGTGCTGGTAGGGCCGCGAGCGGTCGCCCCAATCGAACTCCTCGCCATCAAACTCGCAGGGGCCGCTGCTCAATTGCTCCGGCGTCAGATCGACCTGGAAGGCCTGACGGCCCGGATCATATTTCAGTGCGCTCCACTGCAAGGGATAATGGTGGTGCGTGCCGAGCAGGCCGCCGGTCTTGATCACGGCATAGGCGACCGTTCCGCTCACCTTGTCGAGCATCAACCGCTCGATCGTGCCGAGCTTGGTGCCGTCACAACCATAGACGGCGACGTGCTGCACGCGATCACTGGGAACCATGGTGTGTTGCATGGCATGCTCCCTGGTCTTGGATGGAGCGCATTATAGCACGGATGCCGGGGGGCGGTGGGATTGGCGTCAACTATAGCAATTGCGTGCGCACCGACTCCGCGCCCTCGCGCAGCAGCGGCAGGAAGCGGTCGATCAATTCCTGCACCGGCACGCGATCGACATGGGCGCCCATGTTGATGGCGGCGACGATGACGTCGTCGTAGCGGCGCACCGGCACCGAGATCGAGCGGAAATGTGGTTCGGCCTCGCGGTCGACCAGCGAATAGCCTTGGGCTCGATCCGCGGCGATGCGTGCGAGCAGCGCCTTGGGATCGGTCTGTGTCTGCGGCGTCAGCGCTTCGCGCTTCATCGCCTTGAGGCGCACCAGCAGCACTGCATCGTCGTGCTGGCCGAGCATGGCGCGGCCGACCGAGGTGCAGAACGCCGGCAGGCGGTAGCCGATTTCCAGCCCACCCGAAAACATCCGCGCCGGACTGCTGCGCGCGATGAACACGACGTCATCGCCATCGAGCACCGCGAGCGAGGAGATTTCGTTGGCCGCGGTCGCGACGCGGTCGAGCACCGGTTGCAGCACCGCGACCAGCTGGTTGGAGCGCAAGTACGACGCCGCCAGGGTCAACACATGGGGCGTCAGCGAGAACAGCTTTCCGTCGCCGCTGACAAAGCCGCCGCGCTGGAGCGTGAACAGCATGCGCCGCGCGGTGGCGCGCGGCAGCTCGGCGGCACGGGCGAGATCACTCAGCGTCATCGGACCCGCATTGGCGCCGAAACATTGCAGCAGGCGCAGGCCGCGATCGAGGGCTTCGACGAAATCCGTCGGACGCTCGTCAGTCTCGCTCCGCTTCAGCTTGGGCATCGGTTGGCGCTCATCTGCAAAATAGTGCTTGCTGCCAATCCAAGGCATGTCATAATTCGCCCATTCGTTCAATAGGCGAACACAACGCACCTCCGGAAAAAGGACGCGACCGCCATGATGAGCCAGGAGCAGAACGACCTGATCACCCGCACCGGTCCGAAGGACCCTTGCGGCAAGCTGATGCGGAGCTACTGGCAGCCGGCGGCGCTGGTCGATGAGCTCGACGGTGCGCGGCCGATCCGCCCCGTGCGACTGCTCGGCGAGAACCTGGTGCTGTTTCGCGACGAGACCGGACGCTACGGCCTGATCGATCGCCACTGCGCCCATCGCGGCGCCGACCTCGCCTTCGGACGACTCGAGCATGGCGGCCTGCGCTGCGCCTTCCATGGCTGGCTGTTCGACGCATCAGGCCAGTGCATCGAGACGCCAGCGGAGCCGAAAGATTCAAAGCTCTGCCAGAACATCCGCCAGCGCTCCTATCCCGTGGTGGAGAAGAGCGGCATCCTCTGGGCCTATCTCGGCGAAGGCACCCCGCCGGCTTTTCCGGAGATCGACTGCTTCGTCGCGCCCGGCACGCACACCTTCGCATTCAAGGGCCACATGGCCTGCAACTGGCTGCAGGCGCTGGAGGTCGGCATCGATCCCGCGCACGCCTCCTATCTGCATCGCTTCTTCGAGGACGAGGACACGTCCACGGCCTACGGCAAGCAGTTCCGCGGCGCTTCTGCGGGAAGCGACCTGCCGATGACAAAAATCCTGCGCGAATACGACCGCCCGATCATCAATGTCGAGCACACCGAATACGGATTGCGGCTGATCGCGTTGCGCGAGATCGACGAGGAGCGCACGCATGTGCGCGTCACCAACCAGCTCTTTCCGCACGGCTTCGTCATTCCCATGAGCACGGAGATGACGATCACGCAGTGGCACGTGCCTGTCGATGACGAGAACTGCTATTGGTACGCGATCTTCACCAGCTATGCGAACCCGATCGACAAGCAGAAGATGCGCGAGCAGCGGCTCGAGCTCTACGAGCTGCCCGACTACGTCTCGCGCAAGAACCGCAGCAACGACTACGGTTTCGATCCGCACGAGCAGCAGACCGCGACCTATACCGGCATGGGCAGCGACATCAACGTCCACGACCAATGGGCCGTGGAGTCGATGGGCGCCATCCAGGACCGCACCAAGGAGCATCTCGGCTCGAGCGACAAGGCGATCGTACAGTATCGCCGCCTGCTGCGGCAGGAGATCGAGAAGGTTGCGGGCGGCGAGAAGCCAATGCTGTTTCTGGACGAGGCCAATGCGCGCAGCATCCAGGGCCCGGCGACCATGGACGGCATCGGCCCGACGCGGGGCTGGGAGACCTATTGGATGGAGGTCGACGTCAAGCGCCGCCGCGGCGCGCCGTGGGCCGCGCCGGTGCCGAAGGAGATCGAAAGCAAGGTGCATCGGCTGACGGCGGCGGAGTGATGTTCGGGCACCGCTGCCGTAGGGTGGGCAAAGGCGCAAAGCGCCGTGCCCACCATTTTTCCGTGATGGATAGAGATCGTGGGCACGCTCCGCTTTGCCCACCCTACGGCAGTGATGGAGTGGCCAAGTGACTTTCATCGCGCGTCACGCGCTTTGGTCGGATGAGCAGAAGGACGCCGCGGCGCGGATGCGTCGCATCGTCGAGGAGAGAAATCTCGAAGTCATCCGCCTCGCCTTCCCGGACCAGCACGGCATCTTGCGCGGCAAGACCATCATCGCCACTGAAGCGATCGTATCGCTGGAAAGCGGCTGTTCGATCACCACCACCATGCTCGCCAAGGACACGTCCCACCGCACGGTGTTTCCGGTGTTCACGTCAGGCGGTGGCTTCGGCATGAAGGAGATGGAAGGAGCGGCCGACGTGCTGATGGTCGCCGATCCCACCACGTTTCGCGTCTTGCCGTGGGCTCCGACCACCGGCTGGGTTCTCTGCGACCTCTATTTCAACGACGGCCGTCCGGTGCCGTTCGCAACCCGCGGGCTCTACAAGCGGGTGCTCGACGAGCTCGGCAGAGGCGGCCACGATTTCGTCGCGGGCCTCGAGGTCGAATTCCACATCTTCAAGCTCGATGATCCGCATATGCGTGCGGAAGACGCGGGCCAGCCGGGTACGCCGCCGTCCGTCAGCCTGCTCTCCCACGGGTATCAGTACCTCACCGAGCAGCGTTTCGATCAGATGGAGCCGGTACTGGAGATTTTACGACGCGACATCGTCGCGCTCGGACTGCCCTTGCGCTCCGTCGAGGTCGAATTCGGGCCGAGCCAGTGCGAGTTCACCTTCGCACCCAGGAAGGGGCTCGAACCCGCCGACAACATGGTGCTGTTTCGCTCTGCCGTGAAGCAGATCGCGCGCCGCCATGGTTATCACGCCACCTTCATGTGCCGGCCAAAACTGCCGAACCTGTTCGCCAGCGGCTGGCACCTGCATCAATCGATCGTCTCGCGCGCGAGCGGCGACAATCTGTTCATGGCCAAGCAAGCCGGCCAGCCGCTCAGCGAGTTCGGCCGCTACTATCTCGGCGGGCTGCTCGATCACGCCCGCGCCGCGACCGTGTTCACGACGCCGACGATCAACGGCTACAAGCGTTATCGCTCTTATTCGCTGGCGCCGGACCGCGCGATCTGGGGTCGCGACAATCGCGGGGTGATGATCCGCGTGCTCGGCGGCCCTGGCGATGCCGCCACGCGGCTGGAAAACCGCGTCGGTGAGCCCGCCGCCAATCCCTATCTCTATATGGCGGCGCAGATCCTCGCAGGCCTCGACGGGGTCGACCGCAAGCTCGATCCCGGCCCGTCCGCCGACACGCCCTACGAGACCAAGGCGCCGCTGCTGCCGAAGTCCTTGCGCGATGCGGTCTCGGCGCTGAAGGACGACCCCTTCTTCCGCGAGAAGCTCGGCGCCGAGTTCGTCGACTATTACACCCACATCAAGAACGCCGAGATCGACCGCTTCCTGGCCGAGGTGACCGATTGGGAACACCGCGAATATTTCGAGATGTTTTGAGGCAGAACCGCCTCACGGCTCTGTGAGGCGACTTCATCCCGGCCGTTCCGACGACATCACTCCGCGCGCCAACGAAGCCGTTTTCCAGGCGCCGCGAAAACCCCTGGAAAAGTGCGAGGTCTATCCTCGACTTTTATGATCAACAATGGAGTTCGATCATGTTGGGTCAATTGATCAGTCTGATTTATCGCCTGTCCTGCCGGACCACCCTGGTCGAGATCGGCACGCACCGCCTGGCCCGCTGACCGGGCTTAAACCAGGTCAGACGGATTGACCAAATGAAGGGGACTTCCATGCGCAAGCTGATCCTGATTGCGACATTGTCGCTGTTGGCGAACCAGGCTTATGCCGGCGGTTCGCGGAGCCTGAGCCTGGCCGCGAGCCCAGTGACCGAACAGCCGGCAACGACCGCTCCGCCGCAGGCGACACAAGCTCCGATGGCGACGCCGCCCGCAACTGTACAGACGGCGACGACTACGCCCGCATCAGTTCCGCCAGCCGCACCCTCGCAAGCCGCGACTACGCCAGCCGCCACGGCTTCACAGCCGATTGCCGAAACCAAGCCGAAGCACCGAGAGCCGTCCACTGAAGCGCGCGTGATCCGCGAGTTGCACCGGCATGGGATTTATTGGTGAGAGCCAATGTCGTCCTGGCGAAAGCCAGGACCCATTACCCCAAGACGAGCTTTGACGAAGACTGGTCGTTCGAGACTGATACCGCGGGCAATTGATAGATCACGCGGTATGGGTCCTGGCTTTCGCCAGGACGACGCCGAAGGAGGCGCTCCAGCGTCGCGCCCCTCACCTCAAATTCCCAAATACTTGTGCTGCAAATCCGGCTCGGCCATCAGCTGGTCCGACGTGCCGCTCCACACCGTCTTGCCGCGTTCGATGATGTAATGGCGGTCGCAGATGCGGGCGAGGTGGTCGACGTTCTTGTCGACGACCAGGATCGACTGGCCCCGGCTCTTCAGCATCGACAGGCAATTCCAGATCTCGTCTCGGATCAGGGGCGCGAGTCCTTCGGTCGCTTCGTCCAGGATCAGGAGCTTTGGGTTGGTCATCAGCGCACGGCCGATGGCCAGCATCTGCTGCTCACCGCCGGAGAGCTGGTTGCCCATATTGCTGGCGCGCTCGGCAAGGCGCGGGAACAGGACGTAGATCGCGGCGAGCGTCCAGGGGTTGGCGCTGCCAAAGCGATCAGCCGCAGCCGCGACCAGATTTTCGCGGACGGTAAGGTTCGGGAAGATCTGGCGTCCCTCGGGGACCAGCCCGACGCCGAGCTTGGCGATCCGATAGGACGGCTGCGTCCGCACGTCAGTGCCCGCAAAGCGGATCGCGCCTGATCGCGCCGGCGTTAACCCCATGATGGAGCGAATGGTGGTGGTCTTGCCCATGCCGTTGCGGCCCATCAGCGAGACCATCTCGCCTGACTTGATCGAGAGCGACAGGCCGAACAGCACCTGGCTGAGGCCGTAACAGGTCTCGATGCCGTCGACGTCAAGAAGTGTGTCAGCCATCGTTTCTTCAGCCATGGCGCGTCACCACATGCGCCTCGCCAAGGTAGGCGCGCTTGACGTCTTCATTGGCGCGGATCGCGTCGGGATCGCCGGAGGCGATGACGCGGCCATAGACCAGCACCGAAATGCGGTCGGCGAGCGCGAACACCGCCGGCATGTCGTGCTCGACCAGCACGATCGAGACTTCTTTGCGCAGCTCCTGGAGCAGCCTCACCATGCCCTGCGATTCGGTGACGCCAAGTCCGGCCATCGGCTCGTCGAGCAGCAGCAATTTCGGCTTGCTGGCGAGCGCAACCGCAAGCTCGATCTGGCGCCGCTCGCCATGGCTGAGCTTCGACACCAGGACATCGGCGCGGTGGGCGAGGCCGACGCGGTCGAGCGCAGCATGCGCGGCATCGCGCAGGCCTTTCTCCTTCCGCGCATTGGCGAAGAAACGGAACGAGGTGCCGGCATGCGCCTGCGCGGCGAGCGCGACATTGTCGGCAGCGGTGAAGTCGAGCAGCAGCGAGGTGATCTGGAACGAGCGTGCCAGTCCCAGCGCGCAGCGACGATAGGCCGGCAGATAGGTGATGTCGCGACCCGCAAGCGAAACGCTGCCGGCATGCGGTGCGAGATGCCCGGTGAGCTGGCTGATCAGCGTGGTCTTGCCGGCACCGTTCGGGCCGATGATGGCGTGCAGCTCGCCCGCCGCGACATCGAGCGAGACGTGATCGGTCGCAATGATGCCGCCGAAGCGGCGCACCAGCTTTTCGACGCGGAGCAGCGGTTCAGCCACGGCCGATCCTCCCGAGCAGGCCCATGATGCCGCCGCGGCCGAACAGCACGATCAATAGCAGCAGCGGGCCCATGATCAGCGCCCAATATTCGGTGATCTGCGACAGGAACTCCTCCAGCAGCAGATAGACCACTGCGCCCATGACGGGGCCGAACAGCGTGCCCATGCCGCCAAGGATCACCATCACCATGAGATCGCCGGACCGGGTCCAGTACATCACGGCCGGGCTGACGAAATCGGTGTTGTTGGCGAGCAGCGCGCCGGCGAGGCCGCACATCGTCCCTGATATGACGAAGCAAACCAGCTGGTAACGTTTGGCCGGAAAGCCGATCGCCTGCATGCGCTGCTCGTTGGAGCGCAGACCCTGCACGACGAGACCGAAGCGCGAATTGACGATGCGCCAGATCAGGAAGATCACGCCGAACAGGCAGGCGAGACAGAGGTAATAGAACTGCGTGCGGTTCGACAGGTTGATCAGGCCGGAGAAATCACTGCGCTTGTAGACGGTGAGGCCATCGTCGCCGCCGTAGCGCGCCAGCCCCGAGGCGACGTAATAGGCCATCTGCGCGAAGGCCAGCGTGATCATGATGAAATAGACGCCGCGGGTGCGAAGCGAGAGCGCACCGATCACCAGGGCGTAGATCGCGGAGGCCGCTAGCGCGACCGGAAACTGGATGAAGCCGCTTCCAACACCTTCCTGCGCAAGCATGCCGACGGCATAGCCGCCGATGCCGAGATAGGCGGCGTGACCGAAGCTCATCATGCCGCCAAAGCCCATGATCAGGTTGAGGCTCGCGGCCGCCAGCGCCAGGATGACGATCCGCGTGAACAGCGTCAGGATGAAGATGTTGCCGGACAGGTAGGAATAGAGTGGCAGCAGCGCGAGGCCTGCCAGCATCAGGGCCGTGACGGCCTTGCTCACGCTCAAACCCTTCATCGACGGTTGGCCGGAAACAGCCCCTCCGGCCGCACCACCAGCACGATCGCCATCAGGAGATAGATCAGCATGGAGGACAGCGCAGGCGCGGCGGTGGAGGCGGCGGCGCCGCTCAACACCTGCCGCAGCAGATTGGGCAAGAAGGCACGGCCGAGCGTGTCGATCATGCCGACGAAGATCGCAGCGAGGAACGCGCCGCGGATCGAGCCGATGCCGCCGATCACGATGATGACGAAGGCGAGGATCAGGATGTTCTCGCCCATGCCGATCTGCACGGTGAGGATCGGCGCCTGCATCAGGCCGGCGAGGCCGGCGAGCGCGGCGCCGAGACCGAACACCAGCGTGTAGAGCAACTTGATGTTGATGCCGAGCGCGCCGATCATCTCGCGGTTGGAGGCGCCGGCGCGTATCAGCATGCCGATGCGGGTGCGCATCACGCCGAGATAGAGCAGCAGAGCCACCAGCAGCGCGACAATGATGATGGCGAGGCGGTAAGCCGGATAGTGAATGCCGGGCAGGATCGGCACCGGCACGGTGAGCCAGGCCGGCAGTGGTAGCGCCAGGCCAGCCGGTCCCCAGATCAAGCGCACGGCCTCGTTGAAGAACAGGATCAGGCCGAAGGTCGCGAGCACATGGTCGAGATGGTCGCGCCCGTAGAGATGCCGCAGCGCGCTCATTTCGAGCACAATGCCGAGCACCAGCGTGGCACCGAGCGCCAGCAGCGCGCCGAGCAGGAAGCTGCCGGTCCAGGCCGCGAAGGTCGCGGCGAAATAGGCACCCATCATGTAGAGCGAGCCGTGCGCGAGGTTGACGAGATCCATGATCCCGAACACCAGCGTCAGGCCGGCGGCGAGCAGGAAGAGCAGCAGGCCGAACTGCAATCCGTTCAGGAACTGTTCGACGACGAGCAGCATCAAGACTCTTTCAGGCGCATGCAGACGCGCGCCGATGTTCGAACACAGTCGCCATCAGTGAAAGAGCTCCCCCGCCTCTACAAGGCCGAAAAAGGGGTAATGGCAGTATCGTTCCGAGGCAAGAGCGATTCCGCGCCGGACATGCACTTTGTTGCATGCCGGTGCATGCGACCCCGATCGGCCCGGCAATAAGGCTTGCCACGCAGGATAGGGCAGCCTGCCGCACCCAAACGATAATCCCTCCCCCGGTTTCCGTGGAGAGGGCGTGGGGGAGGTCGGAACGAGGGGTGACGTCTAAAGCGGGATGAGATTGGGTTGAATCGTCATCGCGCTTTAGCTCTTTGTTTGAGCATGATCTCCGCGCAAACGCGTTCCGCTGATGTCGCGAGGGAAAACCGCTTCACACTTTACGCTAACGCGGCCCTTCGGGTCCGGATCATGCTCTAGTGCGACGTGACCTGGCGGGGGAGATCGTCCGGCACGTTCAGTTCGCTATTGGCTGTCGAGGCCTCCAGCGCCGCCATCCGGAACAAATAGGCCAGCGTCGCCAACCCCGAATCTTCAGCCATGTGCGCGAGCTCGAGCGCCATGTCGGACATGTAGCTGAGATTCTCGTCCTTGGTTTGCGCCATGGTTTGGCTTTCTCGCATCATGTTAGACATCTCAGGCGCTCTTTCGTTGCGCGGCGGTGCGGCCGCAAATATTGGCATGGGCGATGCAGTCGAGACGCGGTCCGTCGTGACGGACGACCGAGGCCATGCCGATGCGATCATGCAGGGCATCGACCGTCTCCTGGCGAATCTCGATGGTCGCCGCCATGGTCCAGGCATTCTCCACCAGCGCCGGCAGGCCGAGCGGCGTCACGACGAAGCCGGCCTCGTGGAAACGCGGCAGCCACCAGGTCTCCATGATCGCGCTGACACGCGCGATTCCCTGATCGAGACAGAACTCCTGCACCGCCGCCATCAGTTGCAGATTGAGCGCGCCATCGCGGCGATCACGAACGACGAAATAGCGCGACCACTCCCAGACCAGCGGATCCTCGGGCCAGCCGCGCACGGCCGCCAGATGCGGAAACACCTCGCTCATCATCGAAGGCTTGGTGGTCGGATAGAGCCGATGGCCGCCGACGACGCGGCGCCCCTCCAGCGCGAGCAAATAGACGGTGTCCTCGTTGTCATAGGAATCGATCTCGCGGCCATCAGGCCTGCGCAGCGTCTCCCAGTGTCGTTCCTCGACGAATATGTCGTGGCGCAGCCGGAAATGCTGCTCGAGTACGTCTTCGTAGAGGTGGCGATTGATCGCGGAAATTGCGTGAATCATGAAAACCCCCATCCAGCCCCAATGGAGGTAGCCTCCGCGAAAAGGCGCAGAGTCGATATTGGGAAATTTCCCAGTACGTCGTTTAGGGATTAATGATTTTGTGGCGAATAGCGAGCGCAACCGCATGCGTACGGTTGACCGCCCCCAGCTTGCGCGCAGCGGTTGCAAGATGCTCCTCGGCGGTGCGCTGCGTGATGTTGAGAATCTCACCGATCTCCCACGCCGACTTGCCCTGCGACGCCCAGGCGATCACCTCGCGCTCACGCGGGGTCAGGCGCGCCGATCGACTCGGCACAGGATCGAGCAGACGGCGAATGTGGTCGAAGCCGTACATCGCCATCAGATGCAGAGCCGGCTTGCTGCGCGAATTCAGATCGAGATGAACGCCGCCGAGCGACACCGCGGCCTCATAGCCGGTGAGCCCGTGGATGGGCACGACGAAGCCGCGTGACATCCGGAAATCGGTAGCGCGGTTCATCACCTCTGCCGCGTTCGGTTCGAGTTCGGCATCATACGGCGCTTCCGACCACTCGAACGGGTTGAGCGATTGCCGGCACAGGCGCACCACGGGATCGACGCGGTCGTAATTGTGTTGCGTGTAAAGACTGAACCAGCCTGCGGGCCAGCGCTTGGCGAGCACCATCTGCGCGAACCGCTGATCGGGATTCGGCAATCCGGTCACGATAATGGTCTCGAAGCCGAAGCGACCGAACGCCGTTTCCAGCGCATTCATGGCATCCGGAACCCTGCCATAGGCTCCCAGCCCTTCGATGAAGTCCAGCGCCTCGCGGCCATAGTCAACGGCGGACATCGATGCGTTCCCTGCCCCTCGCGTCTCCGTATAACACGTCTTTGGGGGCAGCCTCAATTCGCCCGCGTCCGTAATTCCCCGGTGGCCTTGCCATCGAAGATTTAATCTACTTGTGGAGGAAGTGACGTATAGTTACACCTAAGGTGCCTAGAGCGGGAAAGCCACGATGGAAGACGAGAACATCGCCCTCAACAGCGTGCTCGGCCTCGAATTGAACCGCGTGTTTTTCGCCGTGCGCGACACGGCGAACAAGCAGAAGATCATCGAGTTCGCGCGAGCCGTGCTGCAAAGCGAACGCGCAGAGCGCGCCGGCAGCGTGTCGCCGGAGCAACCGGCCAGCTAGGACGCAGCCGCAGCAAGCGACCTCGGCGGCAACGGATTGCGCGACGACGCCCTTCGATTTGAGCGCGTTGATTTGAGCCAGAACAATCTAGCCGGGAAATTGGTTTCCCTTTTTTCCCTGTGGAGAAGGTCGATGAACCTGGTCGAGGCCCGTGCCCCGGACGCGGCGCAGCGTCTCTTCGATGATGCGCTGCAGAGCCGGGGCCCATCCATTCGCAATGCCCCCTCCGGCTTTCCGGGTCCCGGCTCTGCGCCGCAACGCTAGACGCGTTGCAGCGCGACCGGGACACAAGCGGCTTCCTCAATCCACACCGTCGGACACTTGCCGCTGGATGACGCCATGGCTCTCGTGAGATGATCGCCGCCACGATCGTCTTTCGGATGCCAAGACCATGATGACGCTGCGCCAGGTTGAAGTGATCCGTGCCGTGATGGTGACGGGCACCATTGGCGGCGCGGCAAAGCTGCTGAACGTGTCCGCGCCGGGGATCAGCCGGCTGGTCAAATACACCGAGCGCTCGCTCGGCATCCGCTTCTTCCAGCGTCAGAACGGCCGCTATTTCCCGACGCCGGAAGCCGAGAACATTTTCGAGCAGATCAACGGTGTCTACAAGAAGGTCGACGACCTCTCCGAGATCATCTCCAAGATCGGCCGCGGCGGCTTGTCGGAACTGCGGATCGGCTCGGTGCCGAGCATCTCGCAGGTGATGGTGCCGCGCGCCATCGAGCGCGTCCGGCGCCGGTATCCGGATCTCGGCATCGACATCAACATCCTCAAGATCGAAGAAGCCATCGACTATCTGCTGCTCGGCCGCGGCGAATGCGTGGCGATGAGCTACCGATTGGAGCATTCCGGGCTCGACTTCCTGCCGCTCGCCTCGGGCGAGCTCTATTGCGTCGTGCCGCCCGGCCACGAGCTCGCCCGCCGCAAGCAGGTGTCGGCCGCCGAGATCACCCGCTATCCGCTGATCGGCATCGATCCCAACGATCCCTATGGCCGGATCATGGCCGAGATCTTTGCGCGCCACCGGCTCGACTATAACATCACTATCCGTGCGCGCTTCGGTACCACGGTCTGCGCGCTGGTGAAGGCGGGGCTCGGCATCGCCATCATCGACCAGTTCACGGTCGCTCATGGCGGCTATCCCGGCGTCGAGCTCATCAAGATCGCCGAGCCGACGCAATTCGACACCTATATCGCCGTGAAGCGCGGCGCGCCGCTGTCGCTCCATGTCGAATATTTCATCGAATCACTGCGCGCCGAGATGCGCGCAGTCGAGCCAGCACGCAGCAACGGCAAGGCCGCGCTCGGGCGCGTGCGGAAGACCTAACATTATGTTAGGTTTGCGGGACGAAAGGGTAATTGTGCTAGGCAGAGGATTGACTATCGTCCCTCTTGGAATTGCGCGGTTTTCGCGGCTAATGGCCTGACATCGACGCGCGCCCCAAGAAATGATCAAGAAACGATCAAGGAACAATCGAGGGACGATCAAGGACCATCGAGAGACGATACTGAATCATGTCCAGCCGCGGCTCCGTTGCCTCCAAAAAACTCCTGACCGGCTTGATCGGTGCGCCGATCGCTCATTCCGCCTCCCCCGCCATGCATGAGCGCGCCGCCGAGGCGCTGGGCCTGCGGGGCCACTACCAGCTCATCGAGGTCGCCGGCGCGGATGCGACCGGGCTGAGCATGATGCTCGAGGGCGTGCGGCGGCTCGGCTTTGCCGGCGTCAACGTCACCTTCCCCTACAAGGAAGCCGTGGTGCCGCTGCTCGACGAGCTGGCATCGACGGCAGCCACGATGGCCGCGGTCAACACCATCGTGGTCAAGAATAACAGGCTGATCGGCCACAACACCGACACCACAGGCTTTGCACGCGCGGTCAAGCCGCTGCTGGCGCCTTCCGGAAATGCAGTGGCCGTGATCGGCACCGGCGGCGTCGGCAAGGCCATCGCGTTTGCGCTGGCGAGCCTCAAGGTGACTGACCTGCGCATCTTCGACAGCGAGCCGTCGCGGGCCGAGAGGCTTGCCGCGCTGCTGGCCAGTCACGGTGGCGCACGGGTCGCTCGAAGCGTCGAGGACGCGCTTGATGGCGCAACCGGCCTCGTCAACGGCACCCCCGTCGGCATGCTGCCGAACCGGGACACACCGGTCCCCCCGGCGCTGCTGCGCGAAAACCTGTGGGTCGCCGACGCTGTCTATTCGCCGCTGATCACGCCGCTGCTTGCCGCAGCGCGCGACAAGGGTGCGCGGATCATGACCGGGCGGGAGCTTGCGATCTACCAGGCTGCCGACGCCTTCGAATTGTTCACGGGCCTTGCCCCATCGACTGAAGTCATGGGAGAGGCTTTTGACGCCGTGATGGCCGCGCGCAGCGCCGCCTATCAGGTAGCTTGAGGCGAAGCGGCCGGACACAAGGCCGCTAGCAAAGATGAAACGGGAGGAGAGGACGATGAAATCAACGCTATTGGTGGGCGCGCTGCTCGCTGCCATCACGACCACGGGCGCCTTGGCGCAGACGATCAAGCTCGCCGACGTCGCCGAGTTGTCGGGTGGCGGCGCAACCGTCGGCACCAACTGGAAAAACGGCATCGACCTCGCGGTCGAGGAGATTAATGCCAAGGGCGGCATTCTCGGCCGCAAGCTCGAAGTCACTCATGCCGATTCGCAGTCCAACCCCGGCGTGGCGCGCGCGCAGGTGCAGAAGGCGCTCGACGCCGAGCCCTACGTGCTGCTCGGCCCCGGCTATTCCGGCTCGGTGAAGGTCACCGCCCCGCTCGCCGCCGAAGCCGGCATCACCCAGATCATGGGGGGCGAAGCCGCCGAGTTGACGCAAGCGGGCAACAAGTTCCTGTTCCGCACCTCGTTCGGCCAGCAATCCTCGATGCCGAAAGTCGCAAAGTACATCCACGACGACATGAAGGCGAAGTCAGTCGCAGTGGTCTGGGTCAACAATGATTTCGGCCGCGGCGGACGTGACGTCGTGATCAAGGAGCTGGAGCGTCTCGGCTCAAAGGTGGTCGCCGATCTCTCCACTGAAGCGGGCCAGGCCGATTTCGCCGCCGACGTCGGCAAGATCAAGGCCGCCAATCCCGACGCCGTCTTCGTCTACCTCAACGAAGAAGAGAGTGCGCGCATCCTGAAGGAGCTGAAGCGCCAGAGCGTCGCCGCGCCGTTGATGGGCGAGACAACGCTGATCGGCCAGAAGGTGATCGAGCTCGCCGGGGACGCCGCCAACGGCGCGCGCGGCCATGTCGGCCTCACCACGGATGCGCCGGTCGACCTGATCAAGGGTTTCCGCGATCGCTTCTCGAAGAAGTACAACTATGTGCCTGATCACAACGGCCTGAAGGGCTACCTCGCCGTCTACATGGTGAAGGCCACCACCGAGAAGATGGGCAAGGTCGATCCCAAGGCCTTCGCCGATACATTGCACGGCTTGACCATCAAGGCCTCCGAGGAGCCGGGCATTCTGATGGACGTCAGCTTCGACCAGAATGGCGACATCGATCGGCAGAGCTTCCTGGTTGAGGTGGTTGAAGGCAAGCAGGTGGTGAAGCAGGTGCTGCCGAAGCTGAAGTGATCTTCGCCTCTCTTCTCCCTCGCCCCGCTCTTACGGGGAGAGGGAGACGATAGAGCGGGGCGAGCGAGCGGCACGAGAGAGGAAGATGTCCAACCTGTTCGATCTCCTGGTCGCGGGCCTCGCCACTGGCGCGATCTATGCGCTGGTTGCGGTTGGCTTCACGCTGCTGTGGCAGACCTCGCAGACCATCAATTTCGCGCAAGGCGAGTTCGTGATGCTGCCGGCATTCCTGATGCTGGCGGCAATGCATGTCGGCGCGCCGTTCTGGCTCGCGAGCATCCTCGGCATCCTGCTCTCGATGATCCTGCTGGGCCTCGCCTTCAAGATGCTGCTGGTCGACCCGATGATGCGCCATGGCGTGCTGCCGCTGGCAATCGCGACCATGGCGCTCGCCATCGGCATCAAGGAAGCCGTGAAGCAGTTCTTCAGCGCCGAGGCCTCGCCGTTTCCGTCAATCGTGCCGACCGGCGATATCTCCGTCCTCGGCCATGCCGTGTCGCTGCAAAGCCTCGGCGTGCTCGTCGTCGCCATTCTGGCGGTGCTCTGCCTGACCACGCTGCTCAACCGCACGTCGCTTGGCCATCAGATGCAGGCCGCAGCGCAGAACCCGACCGTCGCGCGCATCATCGGCGTGCCGGTCGAGCGCATGATCCTGCTGACCTTCCTGATCAACGCCTTCCTGGTCGCGCTGGCCTCGCTGCTGATCACGCCGATCTATCTGGCGAAATTTTCCAGCGGTGAAGTGCTCGGCCAGGCCGCCTTCATCGCGGCGATCGTCGGCGGCTTCAACCAGGTGCGCGGCGCAATCATCGGCGGCCTCCTGATCGGCGTGCTCGACAATCTCGCGGCCGCCTATGTCTCGACGCAGTACCGCGCCGCCGTGCCAATGATCTTCCTGATCGCCGTCATCTTGTTCCGGCCGCAAGGACTGCTCGGCCGCGCCGAGGAGCGCACGGTATGAGCGGCTTTGCAAAGCCCCTGAAGATCGCGCTCGGCCTCGTCGTCATTGCCGGCCTGATCGTCATCCCCATGAATTTCAACCGCTACGGCCTGTTCATCCTCAGCCAATGGGCGGTGATGACGATCGCCGCCATGGGCCTCAACCTCACGCTGGGCTATGCCGGCCAGGTCTCGCTGGCGCAGGGCGCCTTCGTCGGTATCGGCGCCTATGCCGCCGCGATCATGACCACGCATGGCTGGCCGCTGCCGGCCGCGATCCTGGTTGCGATCGTGCTGAGCTTCGGCGTCGGTTGGGTGCTCGGCTATCCGGCGCTGCGCGTGCAGCACCATTACCTTGCCTTCGTCACCCTCGCCTTCTCGACCCTGGCCTTCCTGGTGTTTCGCAACGAGAGCTGGCTCACCGGCGGCATCTACGGCATCTCCAACATTCCGCGACCACACATCTTCGGCACCGCGACCAACAAGCCACTGCCGTTCTATTATGTCTGCCTCGGCTCGCTTGCGATCGTCTCGCTGGCGGTGTGGTGGCTGATCCGCACGCCCTGGGGCCGCGCCTTCATGGCACTTCGCGAGAATCCGTTGCGAGCCCAGTCAATGGGCATCGACACCCGCCGCTACACACTGATGGCGTTCGCGATCGGCTCGGCGCTCGGCGGCGTCGCCGGCGCGCTCTATGCGCCGCTGACGCAATATATCGATCCTGTTCCGTTCAACCTGTCGCTCTCGCTCGACCTCTTGATGATGGTGATCGTCGGCGGCGCCGGCTTCTATTTCGGTCCGTTCCTGGGGGCGATGATCGCGGTGCTGCTGCCGGAGTGGCTGCGCTTCACCGAGGGCTATTATCTGATGCTCTACGCGCTGGCTGTGATGGGGCTGCTGATCTGGTCGCCGACGGGAATCCTGGGAATCCTCGACCGCTACATGGCTGCACGGCGCACCAAGGCGGCGTCCGCGCAGCGCGCCGTCGCCAAATCCCGCCTGGAGACGGCGCAATGAGTGCGGTGCTCGAAGTCAACAATATCAAGAAAAGCTTTGGCGGCATCCACGCGGTCGACGGCGTCAGCTTCGATGTCCGCGAAGGCGAGATCCTCGGCCTGATCGGCCCGAACGGCTGCGGCAAGTCGACCTTGTTCAACTGCATCCTCGGCCAGCTCACGCCATCGGGGGGCGAGGTCAAGCTCGACGGCAAGGTGGTCACGGGCCTCCGCCCCTCCGAGCTCAACAAGCTCGGCGTGAGCCGCACCTTCCAGCTCTTGCAGGTCTTTCCAAAACTCTCGGTGCGCGAGAACCTGATCCTGGCGGGTCAGGAGCATCAGGGTAACATGGCCTCGCGCCTCGTCGGCCGCTCCGATGCCGGGCTGACGGATGCCGCCAACCGGATGATCGGCTTCTTCAAGCTCGATCATCTCGCGGCTGAGCCTGCCGGTGGCCTCTCCTACGGCCAGCAGAAACTGCTCGATGCCGCCATGGCGTTCATGGGCGGCCCGCGCCTGGTGCTGCTCGATGAGCCCGCCGGCGGTGTCAACCCGTCGATGCTGGCCGATCTGAAAGAGCGGCTGGTCGCCATCAACCGCGACAAAAACGCCACGTTCGTCGTGATCGAGCACAACATGGAATTCGTGATGTCGCTGTGCTCGCGCGTGATAGTGATGGCGGAAGGCAAGGTGCTGGCGATGGGACGGCCGGACGAGGTCCGGAAGAACCCGGCCGTGATCGAAGCCTATTTGGGACACTGACCATGAGCGACCCGATCCTCTCGGTTCACAACCTCGTCGGCGGCTACGGCAAGATGACGATCTTGAACGGCACCACATTCTCGGTGCCGTCCGCGACCATCACCACGATCATCGGCCCCAACGGCGCCGGCAAGTCCACTGTGTTCAAGGCGATCTTCGGTCTCCTGAAGCTCCGCGAAGGCAAGATCAGCTTCGCAGGCCGCGACGTCACAAACTTGAATCAGCGCGCGCTGCTCAATGCCGGCATCTGCTACGTGCCGCAGGGCCGCAATATCTTTCCCGAGCTCTCGGTCCGCCACAATATCGAGCTCGGCGGCGTCGCCGCCGGCAAGGGCATCGATCTGCCGACGCGGATCGAGGCCGCCCTCGACCTGTTTCCGGCGCTGCGCCGCAAATCGGCCCAGCAGGCCTCGACCTTGTCCGGCGGCGAGCAGAAACAGCTCGAAATCGCTCGCTCGCTGCTGCTCGAGCCGAAGCTGGTGCTGATCGACGAGCCCTCGATCGGGCTGTCGCCGCTGATGGTGCAGCAGACCTTCGATATCCTGAAGAATTTGCGCGACCGCGGCGTCACCATCCTGATGATCGAGCAGAACGCGCGCTCGGCGCTGGAGATTTCTGATATCGGCATCGTGCTCGAGCTCGGCCAGACCCGCATGGTCGACAAGGCGCAGCGCATCCTGAACGACCCACGCATCGGCCAGCTCTTTCTCGGGGGCGCCATGGAGGAAACTACAGCATGAACAAACGCTCGATCGCCACCGTTTCCCTCTCGGGCGCCCTCGACGAAAAGCTGCGTGCCATCGCATCGGCAGGCTACGAGGCGGTCGAGATTTTTGAGAACGACCTCTTGTCGTTCGGTTCGAAGCCGCGCGACATCGCAAAGCTTTGCAAGGACCTCAATCTCGAGATCTGCGCGTACCAGCCGTTCCGTGATTTCGAGGGTATGCCGGAGCCGCAGCGCGGGCGCAACTTTGCCCGCGCCGAGCGCAAGTTTGACCTGATGCAGGAGCTCGGCACCGATCTCCTGCTGATTTGCTCCAACGTGTCCCCTCACTCGCTCGGCGGCATCGACCGCGCAGCCGACGATTTTCGCGAGCTCGGCGACCGCGCTGCCAAGCGGGGCCTGCGCGTCGGCTATGAGGCGCTGGCCTGGGGCCGGCACGTCAACGACTATCGCGATGCGTGGGAGATCGTGCGGCGTGCCGATCATCCCGCGATCGGCGTCATCCTCGACTCTTTTCACGCGCTGGCACCGGGCTTCCCGGTTCGCGCCATGGCTTCGATCCCCGGCGACAAGATCTTTCTGGTCCAGCTCGCCGACGCGCCGAAGCTCGAGCTCGACATCCTGTCATGGAGCCGGCACTTCCGCTCCTTCCCTGGCCAGGGGGATTTGCCGGTCGGCGAATTCATGCAGGCGATCGCCGCTACCGGTTACTCCGGACCTTGGTCGCTGGAGATCTTCAACGACCAGTTCCGCGCCGGCTCCGCGGCACAGACCGCGGTCGACGGCCTGCGCTCGCTGATCCTGCTGCAGGACCAGCTCGCACCGGACTGGCCAAAGCTCGTCGGCGAGCCTCTGGCGCCGAAGCCCAAGAGCAGCGGCACCGGCTTCCTCGAATTCGCCGTCAACGAAACCAAGGCCGGCGAGCTCGCGCGATTGTTTTCGCAGCTCGGCTTCCGCAAGACCGGCAAGCATCGCAGCAAAGCGGTGGAACGCTGGTCGCAAGGCAAGGTCGAGCTCGTGATCAATTCCGAGACCGCCGGCTTTGCGCATTCGCACTATGTCACGCACGGCCCCGGCGTCTGCGCCATCGCGCTCGACGTCGACAATGCCGGCCTTGCCATGCAGCGGGCCGAAACGCTGAAGGCGCGCACCTTCTACCAGCCGGTCGGGCCGGGCGAGCTGGAGATTCCCGCGATCCACGGCGTCGGCGGCAGCCTGCTCTATTTCCTCGACCAGGCCGGCAAGAACTGGGACACGGATTTCGAGCCCGTCGCGAGCAACCCAAGCGCCGATGCGCTGATCGCGGTCGACCACATCGCGCAGTCGATGCCCTATGATGAGATGCTGTCCTGGCTGCTGTTCTACACCGGCATTCTCGACCTCAAGCGGCTGCCGCAGATGGAGATCGCCGACCCCAGAGGCCTCGTGCAGAGCCAGGCCCTCATCAATGGCGACCAGAGCCTGCGCTTCGTCGTCAACGGCTCCTCCGCCAACCGCACGCTGCCGGCCCGCTTCATCTCGGAGTTTTTCGGCTCGGGCGTGCAGCACGTCGCCTTTGCGTGCGAGGATATCTTCGCCACCGTCGCGGCGATGCGCGCACGCGGCGCCGGCTTCCTGGATATCCCCGACAATTACTACGACGACATCGAAGCCAAATACGACCTCGCCCCCGAAGTCATGGCCAAGCTCCGCGCCAACCACATCCTCTACGACCGCGAGGGCAACGGCGAATTCTTCCAGGTCTACACCCACATTTTCGACGAGCGCTTCTTCTTCGAGATCGTGGAGCGCAGAAGCTATCAGGGCTTTGGTGCGCCCAATGCCGGCATCAGGCTCGCCGCGCAGGCTCGCGAGGTGCGGCCCGCGAGCATGCCGAGGGTGTAGGCTCTATCCACGCGTCATTGCGAGCGCAGCGAAGCAATCCAGAATCCCTCCGCGGAAAGACTCTGGATTGCTTCGCTGCACTCGCAATGACGGCGGAGAGAGTCATCTCCCCGCATCCGCCTTCGCCAAGCGCTTCGGCGAGACAAGTGCGGGGAGAGGGGAGAGCCCTCACTTCATCGGGCACTTGTCGTGGAAGCGGTCCTGATCGTTGGTGACGATGGTGGCGACGGTCTTCAGCGTGAGCTCGCCGCCGGCGCCCTTCACCACGTCCTGCAGATAGAAGTTCTGGATCGGGATGTGGTTGTTGCCATATTTGAATGAACCGCGCAGCGACTTGAAGTTGGCCTTCTCCATCTCGCCCTTCATCGCGTCCTTCTTGGTCGTGTCGCCGCTGACGGCGACCACCGCGCTGTTGATGAGCTGCGCCGCGTCATAGGCCTGCGCGCCGTAATAGCTCGGCCGGGCATTCGGATATTTCGCGCGGTAGTCGGCAACGAACTTCTTGTTCTGTTCGTTCGGCAGATCGTTCACCCATTCCTGCGCGCCGGGCACACCGAATGCGTTCTCCTTCTGCAACGGCAGCGTCGTCTCGTCGACGGTGAAGGCGGTGTAGAGCGGCATGGTGCTCTTCATGCCGGCCTGGACGTATTGATTGAGGAACTGCGCGCCGGCCGCACCGGGATAGAACACGAAGATCGATTCGGCGCCGGAGGCGCGGGCTTTCGCCAGCTCCGCCGAGAAGTCGAGCTGGCTCGGCCAGACCGTGTATTCCTCGCCCTTGATCTCGCCCTTGAACGTGCTCTTCAGGCCGGCGAGCATATCCTTGCCGGCGGCGTAGTTCGGGCCGATCAGAAACACGCTCTTGACCCCGTTCGCATTCATGTAAAGGCCCATGGCGGCCGGCGTCTGGTCGTTCTGCCAGGAGGTCGAGAACACGTAAGGGCTACACAGCTCGCCCGCGAGCTGCGATGGACCCGCATTGGCCGAGATCAGGAAGGTCTTCGAGTCCACCGCGGTCTTGAGCGAGGCGAGCAGCACGTTCGACCAGATGTAGCCGACCAGGAAATCGACCTTGTCGGACTGAACCAGCTTCTCGGTCTTCTGCTTGCCGACATCAGGCTTCTGGCCATCGTCCTCATAGATCACCTCGACCGGCTTGCCGCCCATCTTGCGCCCGAGATGATCGAGCGCGAGCTCGAACGAGTTGCGCATGTCGTTGCCGATCACGGCGGTCGGGCCGCTGAAGGTCGAGACGAAACCGATCTTGATGGTGTCGCCGGCGAATGCCGGATTTGCCAGCACCAGCGTCGCTGCGCCCGCCAGCCAGAATGCCGTCCTCATAACCACTCCCCTCCTTATTATTGATCCCCGGAAAACGGGGTGATCGCCGCCCCGGAGCCTGTCTCTATTCAACGCAAAATCTGTCGCGCCGCCAATGGCTCAGCCGCCGCTCCTGCACCATATTTCGCCCTAAATGGAGATGGCAAGAAATATAATTCTACTTGCCTTGCCCGAGCCTGCGGCGCTTTTTCGCGGGGAATATCGATACGCCAAGCCTATTCCATCATTGATGACGGCTATTGGACCACGGCACCCAATCCGCACTTAAATAAGGGCGTGAAGAGGCAAGATTCGAGGGTGCATCATGGCCGCAAATCCCCATCGCGTCGTCATCGTCGGCGCCGGCTTCGGCGGGCTGGAGACGACCTACCGGCTTGCCGGCGCGCCGGTGGAGATCACGCTGATCGATCGCCGCAACCATCATCTGTTTCAGCCGCTGCTTTACCAGGTCGCAACCGCCTCGCTTGCGACCAGCGAGATCGCCTGGCCGATCCGTCATCTCATGCGCGACCGGCGCGAGGTGACGACGCTGTTCGCGACGGTGAGCGGCGTCGATAGCGCGCGCCGATGCGTGCTGATCGACGATGGCAGCGAGGTGCCCTACGACACGCTGGTGCTCGCCACCGGCGCGCGTCACGCCTATTTCGGCCATGACGAGTGGGAGACATGGGCGCCGGGACTGAAGACGCTGGAAGACGCGACCACGCTGCGCCGTCACATCCTGGTGGCGTTCGAGCGCGCCGAGCGGGAGACTGATCCCGCGAAGCGCGCGGCGCGGCTGACCTTTGTCATCGTCGGCGCCGGCCCGACCGGCGTCGAGCTCGCCGGCACCATCGCCGAGATGGCGCATCACACCCTGCCGGCAGATTTCCGCAACATCGATACCCACAAGGCGCGCGTGGTGCTGATTGAAGCGGGCCCGCGCGTGCTGGCGGGCTTTCCCGACGATCTCTCGGCTTACGCGCAGGCCTCGCTGGAAAAGATCGGAGTCGAGGTTGTGCTCGGACAGGCCGTCACCGAGATCAACCGCGATGGCGTGGTCTTCGGCGGCAAGCTGCTGGAGGCCAAGACGCGAATCTGGGCCGCCGGCGTGCGCGCATCGCCAGCCGCCGAGTGGCTGGGCGCACCAAGCGATCGCGCCGGACGCGTGCAGGTCGCCGACGACCTCACCATTCCCGGCCATCCCGAAATCTTCGCGATCGGCGACACCGTCAACATCAACGCCTGGAACGGCAAGCCCGTGCCGGGCATCGCACCGGCGGCGAAGCAGCAGGGCAAGCATGTCGCCGCGACCATCAAGGCGCGGCTGCAGGGCGCGCCGACCGGCCCGTTCCGCTACAAGCACGCCGGCAGCCTTGCACAGATCGGCAAGCGGCTCGCGGTGATCGACTTCGGCAAGGTCAAATTGCGCGGCACCATCGCGTGGTGGATCTGGGGCATCGCCCACATCTATTTCCTGATCGGCCTCCGCCACCGCCTCAGCGTCGCGCTGAGCTGGCTGTGGATCTACGCGCGAGACCAGCGCGCGGCGCGGCTGATCACGCAGGGCAGCAGCAAGGTGGTGTAGGGAACCTTCTCGTGTCCCGGACCCGGCGCGGCATGAAATGACGCGACGCAGAGCCGGGACCCGGAACCGTGGGCACGGCTCTGTAGCGCAGCGCTATACGCCGCACTGGGTTCGGGCAAGCGCCTGCCGACGCGCGACGGGCTACGGCGTCTTGCAAACGAAATTCGCGGCGTCCTCGCTGTCGCCCTGCCCGGAATACGCGGCGTAGCTCGGATACGGGCACAGCGGCCGCGTCCGGCCCGGGCTCCAGGACGCGGGGACTTCCTTGTTGGAGGGATTGGCGGACGCAATGACGCGCTCGGGTGCCTTGCCCTTCTCGACCCAATCGATCAGCGCGGACAATGCATCGAACTTGTCGAGGGTAACGCCGCCGCCGCAATGCGTTTCACCGGGAATCGTGAACAGGCGCGCGACGCCGTCGGCGCGCCCCTGCAGGTTCTTGTTCAGCCGGTCGTACCAGCGGATGCTGTCGTTCACCGAGAACACCGGATCGGCCTGACCGTGATAGATCAGCATCTTGCCGCCGGACTTCTGGAGCGCGGCGAGTTTGGGATCATCGATGTCAGGCGGCGTCATGAAGTCCATGGCTGACTCTGTGAAGGTCGCGTCCTTGGTGAAAATCTTCGGCGCGTCCTTGTCGAAATCATAGGCCTTCAGTGCCTCGACCAGCTTCTCGTTGCTGCCCTCGACCACGACCGGGGGTGTCGAGAAGATGTAGTTCAGCGACGCTGCGCCCATGGTGGCGATGATCGGGTAATTGTTCCAGGGCGCGATGGGGCTCTCGACCTTCCAGGTGCGCCAATTGCCGGTGCCGATGCCGCCGTCGAGGGGCCAGTCGGAATAGAGCGCCTCACCTTTCGAATTCTTCGGCCCGGCGAGGCTCATCTTCAGGGCGTCGACCCTGGCTTCGGACAAACAGGCGCTGTTCTGCCCCGGCGCGCAGACCAGGCTCTTGAGATCGAACGCCTTCTGACAGGCGGCGAGGTTGGCGGTCAGACCATCCTTGACGCCATCGAGCGCGTCGCAGGCCTCCGTGATGCGGGACGAAACGAGCTGGGCGTCCTCCTTGGTGATGGACTTGCGCAGATCGGGATCAACTTTCAGGAAGGCCTGCACGTCCCAGGCGTGCTGGATCGCAGCGCGCGGCAGGTCGAAGCCAGGATTGCCGACGAGGAAACCGTCGTAATTTTCCGGCATGCGCGACGCCGCGACCATGGCGTGACGCCCGCCGTTCGAGCATCCCGCCATATAGGAGCGTTCCGGCTTGCGCCCGTAATGCAGGGCGATGATCTGCTTTGCGACCGGCGACAGCGTCATGTCGGCGGCATAGCCATAGTCGCGCCGCGCCTGCGGATCGAGGCCGAACGCCGCGCCCGCAGTCAGGCCCAGCGACTTGTTCGCGGGGTCCGAGCCGGAATGGCCACTGTCCGACGACAGCACGGCAAAGCCGCGCGCCAGTGGCACTGTGCCACCGGAGGCTAAGCCCTCGGGCAAGCTGCCAAGAGCGGGCACGACGACGCCGTCGTTACCGCCATTGACCTGATGCAGGAAGCGGCCGTTCCACTCGGCCGGCAGGCGCAATTCGAACCCGATGGCATAGGACTTCCCGTCGGCTCCGGTCCGCCGGTTGGCAAGCCCCGTCAAGATGCAATGCTTGGGGAGACCGTTGGCCGCGTCCTGCGTTTTGGACCCGGTTATCTCGACGCTTGAGATACCGAGCGAAGCGGTGGTGACCGACGAGCAGGGCTCGCCGTCGGCGCGAGCCAGCGCGGTCGACCCCAGAAGCACGACCAGCGCAGCGGCTGATATCAAGCCAGTCCTCATGGCGGACCTCCCTATTTAGTTATATATTATAATCATTACCTCCATTTCTTATTTTGGCAAGTGCCGCCGCACCGCATTGGAAGCACAAGACCGTTTACCTGGCCAGTTCGCATCCGCCTTCCGCCAACGGGCGGAATGCCTGGTCGGCGGGAATCGTCGAGACCAGCTTGTAATAGTCGTACGGATATTTCGACTCTTCCGGCTTCTTCACCTCGAACAGATACATCGGATGCACGACGCGGCCGTCCTGGCGAATCGTGGTGTCGCCGAACAGCTTGTCCTTGCCCTTGAACTTCTTCATCTCGGGCACGACCTGCTTGGCATTGTCGCTGCCGGCGGCGGCGACGGCGTTGAGATAGGCGAGCGTTGAAGCATAGACCCCGGCCTGGTTGCCGCTCGGCATCTTGCCGTTCATGCCGGGCCGGGCGGCAAAGCGTTTGGCGAACGCGCGGGTGTCGTCGTTCATGTCCCAGTAGAACGCTTCCATGAGCTGGAGGCCCTGCGCCACCTTGATGCCCATGCCGTGAACGTCGTTGATGAAGAGCAGGAAGGCGACGAGCTTCTGGCCGCTCTGCTGGATGCCGAATTCGGCGGCCTGCTTCACCGCGTTGATCGTGTCGCCGCCTGCATTGGCGAGCCCGATCACCTGCGCTTTCGAGCTTTGCGCCTGCAGCAGGAAGGAGGCGAAATCGGAGGTGCCGAGCGGATGCTTGGAGGAGCCCAGCACTTTGCCACCGTGTCCCTCGATGTACTTCTGCGCCTCCGCCTCGATGCCCTTGCCGAGCGCGTAATCGACCGTGAGGAAATACCAGTCCTTGCCGCCGCGCGACATCATCGCCGCAGCGGTGGTGTTGCCGGTCGCCCAGGCATCGTTGACCCATTGGATGGTATTGGGCGAGCACGCCTTGCCGGTCAGATCGGAGCTCGCCGTCGATGACGCCAGGAAGGTCATGCGGCTGTCGCGCAGGAGCGTGTTGATGGAGAGGCCGACGGCCGAATTCGGCACGTCGACGATCGCGTCGACGCCCTCGACATCGAGCCATTTGCGCGCGATGGCATTGCCGACATCAGCTTTGTTCTGGTGATCGGCATAGACGATCTCGACCTTGATGCCTTTGCCGCCGCCGTTGAAATCCTCGGCCGCCATACGCGCGGCCTCGACGGAACCCATGCCGTTGGTGTCCTGGAAGATGCCGGAGATGTCGTTGAGCACGCCGACGCGCACGACATTCTCCGAGATCTCGGCGCTGGCCGCGCCACTGACCAGGCTCGCCACCAGAGCGAGTGTCCACTTCAGTCGCTTCATCATTCCCTCCCCTGATGTGCCGCGTTGGTCGTTGCCGCCGCGCTTGAAACGTCAGACCTGCCGCTCCGGCAGCTTCAGCACGAGCCCGTCGAGGTCTGGTGTGATCCTGATCTGGCAGGACAGCCGGCTGTTCGGGAGCCGCGCGGCCGCGGTGCCGTCGAGCAGCGCGTCCTCGTCGTCGGCCATCGCGGGCAGGCGGGCGATCCAGTTCTCGTCGACATAGACGTGACAGGTCGCACACATCGCGTTGCCGCCGCATTCGGCCAGGATGCCGTCGAAGCCGTGGCGGGTGGCCACCTGCATAGCGCTCTCGCCGTCCGAGGTCTCGACGCGGTCGGATTTGCCGTCGGGATGGACAAAGCTGATCGTGGGCATCGAGGCTCCTTGTCAGGCCGGGGTGATGGCAACGGGCAGGCTGTCGAGCCCGCGCAGCGTGTTGTTGAAGCGGCGCTTCGGTTCGCCGGTGATCTCGATCTTCGCGATCCGGCGTGCCAGCGCCGTCAGCATCACCTCGCCCTCGAGGCGGGCGACGAGCTGGCCGACGCACATGTGGATGCCCGAGCCGAAGCCGACATGGCCGGAGGTGCGGCGGGTGATGTCATAGCTGTCGGGGTCGTCCCAGCGGCGGGGATCGCGATTTGCAGCGGCGAGGAACATCAGCACCTTCTCGCCTTCGCCGATGCGCGCGCCCGACAGCTCGACCTCGCGCGTGGTGGTGCGGAAGAAGGTCTGGACCGGGCTCTCGAAACGCACCGCCTCCTCGAAGGCGCCGCGCGCCAGCGAAAGATCCTCGCGCAGGCGCTGCCATTGCTCGGGGAAGCGCGCGAGACAATAGACGGCGGCGCCGATGCCGTTGACGGTCGTGTCGAGTCCGGCCGACAGCAGCGAGCGGACCAGCAGCGGCGCTTCGGTGGGCGTGATAGCACCCTCGTCGACCTGTGCGTGAATGCAGGCCCCAAAGCCGCCGGGTGCCAGGTTCTCGCGCTGGCACTGCTCGGCAACATAGGCCTGATGCGGCGCCGATCGTTCGATCGCCTCCTGGCGCAACCGGTTCGGGGGGCCGAAGGCGTTGAACACGACGCTCGCATAGGGGATGAGGTGCTCGCGGCCTTCGGGCTTCAGGCCGAGCGCATCGGGGAAGATCGAGAGCGGATAGGCTTCCGCAAGATCGGCGATCGCGTCGAAGCTGCGCTTCTCCAGCAGGACATCGACGCGCTCCTCCGCCGCCGCGGCAAAGCGGTCGCGCACCTGCTTCATTGCGGTCGGCGACAGCACTTTCGACAGCACGGCGCGGGTGCGGGTGTGCGCGGGCGGATCGGCCTCCAGGATCAAGCTCGGCGGCCGCCACGGCGTCTCCTTCTTGAAATCCGACAGGCCGACGCCGCGGCTGGAGCAGAAGGTCGCGGGATCGTTCAGAACGGCATGGACTTCGGCATAGCGCGCGACGCCATAGGCATTCCATTTGTCGAGATAGACCACCGGCCCCGCCTCCCTCAGCACCTCGTGCGTCGGATAGGGATCGGCGAAAAAGTCCATCGCGAAGGGATCGACGTCGAGATGCGGGACGCCTGATACGGCGGAGCCGGATGTGCTCATTGAACGCCTCCCTCATTTTGATCTTGTGAAAGGGCGGCGCTTGCCATTAGGTCTGCGGGCCCCCCGCGAGTCACAAGGCCGATATGCCACCGTCTTCGACCAAAGCCCGCCACAAGCCCTCGCCCAGAGATGCGGGACCGACGCTCGATCTCGACCGTTACGTCCCGGCCTTCATCACCTTCATCGCCAACAAGCTCTCGAACAGCGCGACCGCGCTCTACCAGCGGGAGTTCGGCGTCAACGTCACGGAATGGCGGATCATGTCGCTGCTGGCGATCGAACCCGGAATTCCGGCCTCGCGCATCTGCCACGTCATTGGTTTCGACAAGGGCCCGGTGAGCCGAACGCTGGCGGGCCTGGAGAAGCGGGGGTTGGTCTCGATCCGCACCGATCCGGACGATGGCCGAACCCACTCGATCGCGCTGACGGCGAAGGGGCGCGCGACCCATGACAAGGTGATCGTGGCCGCATTCGAGCGTGAGCGGCGGCTGTTGTCCTGCCTTAGCAAGGACGAACGCGAGGTGCTGATCGACCTGCTGCGCCGCCTGCACGAGAATCTCGGCGCCGTGACCGGCAGCACGGAGACCTGACATCTCGCGCACCGGGCGCGATCCGGCGTCATCTCCTGGCATGCGCCTACGTTTGCCGACGACACCATTGCTGCCGCGCATTGTTCCCTCCGAGATCAAACGCGACGGTTCGCCCGCCGTCATTCCTGGTTCGGAATGGTTCGCACAAATTAGTTGCTAAGGCAACAAAATATTCGTGCAGCCCATTACGACAGAACGGCTGGCATATTTGGGCCTGGCGTCCGGGGCACGCCAGCGACTCTAGCCGGTGAGCGCGCAGCCGATCCACTCCGCCGACGCATCGTCGTTCAGCCGCGCCACGGCGTCTGCGCGCCGCGTCAGCACGGCACGCTGATTGATGTAGCCCTTGTCGGTGATCTCACCGCCATCGACCGAGGCCGGCTCGGCAAGCAGCAGCGCGCGCGTCGCGTGTCCGGACGAATTGGCGCTCTGCTGCTTCAGTTTGGCCAGGCCCTGCGCGATCGCAGACCGGACCTTGTCATGCGCCAGCACGTCGCTCACATCAGCAGTGTCGGGCAGGCCAGCATGCGCCCGGCACGCGGCGATATTCGGAAATACCAGGAAGCGGACCTCGTCGCCGCCATCGCCTGACACCACGATGTCCTGCGCAAGCGGCGCCAGCGCGGCGATGCCGGCGAGGCGCAACGTGCCGCCGCTGACCCAGGTACCGGAGTTGAGCTTGAAATCCTCCGCGACGCGGCCGTCGAAGAACAGGCCACGCTCGGGACGCTCCGGGTCCGCAAACTTCACGGCATCGCCGATGAGATAAAAGCCCTCTTCGTCAAATGCCTGCTTCGTCAGCTCCGGCGCTTTCCAATAGCCAGGCGTGACGTTGGGACCGCGCACCCGTACCTCCAGCTTGTCGCCTGATTTGACGAGCTTGAGCTCCGTGCCGGGAATCGGCACGCCGATATTGCCGGAGCGCTCCGCGAGGAAATGACAATCGGTCGCCAACGGCGAGGTCTCCGTCGAGCCCCAGGCGGAGACCATCGGCAGCGCACGGCCAACGGTCTCGACGGAGAGCTGCGCGAGCGCGTCCCAGAGATTCTGCGGCAACGCAGCACCGGCATAGAAGGCGAACTTCACCTCGCCGAAGAAACGCCGGCGCAGCTCCTCGTCGCCACGCAGCGCCGCGATCAGCATGTCGAAGCCGCGCGGGACGTTGAAATAGACCGTCGGCATCACGCTTTTCAGATTGGCGAGCGACATTGAAAAAAGGCCGGGCACGGGCTTGCCGCCGTCGATATAGAGCGAGCCACCATTGCGCAGCACGAGATTGAGATTGTGGTTGGCGCCGAACGTGTGACTCCAGGGCAGCCAGTCGAGAATAACGAGGTCGCCTCCGCCTCGCTCAAGGAAGGTCCAGGTCTGCGCCTTGGCCTGCTGGCTCGAGGTCAGCATGCGCTGGGTGTTGATGACGGCCTTGGGCGCGCCTGTCGAGCCCGAGGTGAACAGGAATTTTGCGATCGTATCGGGCGTCACCGCGGCAAAGGCCTTTGCGACATCGGCAGACTCGGGCGTTGTCGTGACGACGCGGAAGGCAAGCGCATCAGCATCGCCAGCATTGCCACTAATGATCTGCGCGGTGTGCAGCGGCTTGATCGCAGCGAGCGCCGCCGCGAACGGCTTGGTTCCGGAAACATAGATCGCGCCGGGCTCGAGCAGCGCGATCATGCTTTTCAGCTTGTCGAAATCCTTCGACATCAGCGAATAGGCCGGCGAGATCGCAGCCGAGGGCACGCCGACATGCTGCGCGGCAAGCGCGAGCAGCGCATGGTCAACGCTGTTGTCGGAGAGAATGACAATTGGGCGCTCCGCGCTGAGCCCCTGCGCCAGAATCCACGACGCTGCCGCACGCACCCGCCGCAGGGCACCCGCGTAAGTCATGGTGGCCCAGGGCGTATCGGCGCCATCACGCTCGGCAAGGAAGATCCTGTCGGGCGCTTGCCGCGCCCATTGCTCCAGCCAGTGGCCGACGCAGCGCGCGCTGTCGCGCAAGGGCTCGGGCGAACGCAGCACGATGCTGCCGTCGGCGCGATGCTCGGCGACGGTCTTTGGCACTGCGAACAGGCTCGAAGCGCCACCGCATGGGGCTGACGTCATGATTTTCCTCCTCGCCCGTATCCGGGATCGGTTGCGGCCTGGTTCCGGACGCTTTGACCATAATGTTTCGCACGGCAATTGTTGTCGTCAACAACCCTGCTCATGATTTGAGCAGATGCCCGTTCCGGGGCGTCGGGACCGCGACCCCATCGATCGGCAAAACATCGCACAACCCACTGATCTCGCGATAGTATCGGGCGCATCCAGCCTGCCCGGATTCTGTACACAATGGCACATCGCTTGCTTCATTCCGGGTGAAGACATGTTGCCGGAGTTTTGACGCCATGGGGGCAGAACTGGGGGCTGAGCAGCCTGAAACGATCGCCGCGATTGTGGCCGCACATCGCGCGGGCACACTCACGCCGGCGCAAACCGTGGCCCGGACCTATCAGCGCATCCGCGAGCACAACGATCCCGCCGTCTTCATCAGCCTGCGCGACGAGAAGGACGCGGTTGCCGAGGCCGAAAAGCTGGCGGCGCGCGCGGATGCCGCCGGCTTGCCGCTCTATGGCATTCCCGTCGCTGTGAAGGACAATATCGACGCGCTGGGATTTCCGACCACGGCGGCGTGTCCGGCCTTCTCCTACATGCCGACGCATGACTCCACCGCGGTGGAGCGGCTGCGCGCCGCCGGCGCAATCATCATCGGCAAGACCAATCTCGACCAGTTCGCAACCGGCCTCGTCGGCGTGCGCTCGCCCTACGGCATTCCCAAGAATTCCATCCGCGAGGATCTCATTCCCGGCGGCTCGAGCTCGGGCTCGGCGACGGCCGTCGGCGCCGGGCTGGTGCCGCTGTCGCTCGGCACCGACACCGCCGGCAGCGGCCGCGTGCCGGCGATGCTCAACAACATCGTCGGGCTGAAGCCGAGCCTCGGCATGATCTCGACTGCGGGCCTGGTGCCGGCTTGCCGCACGCTCGACTGTATCTCGGTGTTTGCGCTGACGGTCGACGATGCCGCGCTCGCGCTCTCGGTGATGGCCGGCCCCGACCAGGCCGATCCGTTCTCGCGCGACCGGCCGTTAGAGCCGATCACCCCCTTCCCGACAAAGCTGCGCCTCGGTGTCCCGCGCAACGGGCAGCTGATCTTCTTTGGCGACAAGAAATCGGAAGCCGCTTACGCGGATGCGCTGAAGCGCTGGACCGCGCTCGGTGCGACCCTGGTCGAGTTCGACCTCGAGCCGTTCTACGAGACGGCGCGACTGCTCTATGAGGGGCCGTGGGTCGCCGAACGCTATCTCGTGATCAAGAATCTGCTGGCCTCTGCGCCCGATTCAATTCATCCCGTGACCCGCGAGATCACCGCGGCCGGGGCGCGGCTGACGGCGGCCGAGACGTTCTCCGCGCTTTATCGCCTCCAGGGGTTGCGCAAGATCGCCGAGCGCACGTTCGCCAACATCGACGCGCTGGTGCTGCCGACGGCGCCGACCGCCTACACGACCGCGCAGGTGCTGGCCAATCCGATCGAGCTCAACAGCCGGCTCGGCACCTACACCAATTTCGTCAACCTGCTCGATCTCTGCGGTCTCGCCGTGCCGGCATCGATGCGCGCGGACGGCGTTCCGTTCGGCATCACGCTGCTGGCGCCGGCGGGACGCGATGGAATGCTCGCAAGCATCGGCCGCATCTTCCATGCGGATACAAAGCTGACCGTTGGCGCGAAGGGCGTGGCGCAGTCACCGCTTGCGGCCCTTCCCACAAACAGCAGCGACGAGATTCCGATTGCCGTCGTCGGCGCGCATCTCTCCGGCATGGCGCTGAACGGGGAGTTGAAGGCCCTGAATGCGAAGCTGATCGAGGTAACCAGCACTGCACCGGACTACGAGCTCTATGCGCTTCCGACCACGCCGCCGAAGCCCGGCATGTTGCGCGTCGCGGCCGGCAAGGGCGCATCGATCGAGCTCGAAATCTGGACGTTGTCGCCGTCTGCGTTCGGCAAGTTCGTGAATGCGATTCCGGCGCCGATGGCGATCGGGACGGTGCGGCTGGCCGACGGCAGAAGCGTGAAGGGATTTCTCGTCGAACCGGAAGTGCTGGGCGAGGCGCGCGATATCACGGCGTATGGCGGCTGGCGGAAGTTCATGGCGGAAGCCGCCACGGCGTAGGTCTCGTAGGGTGGGTAAGCGAAGCGTGCCCACCATCACCATCAATCGGAAAGAACGTGGGCACGGCGCTTCGCGCCTTTGCCCACCCTACGGCACCGATTGCGCCGCCCTACACCGACACCGCATAAATCTCATACTCCCCGCGCACCAGCTCGATATGGGCCCGCATCGCGGCGGCGGCGCCCTGCTTGTCACCGCGCATGATGGCGACGACGACGCGGTCGTGCTCGGCTTGCGACTTGGCGAGACGGCCGAGATTGCGGAACTGGGCGCGACGGAACGGCTGCACCCGCACGCGCGTCGCCAGCGTGATCTCGGCGATGTAGCCGTTCTGCGATCCCGCATAGATCGCGTTGTGGAAGCGCTCGTTGACCTCATGGAAGCGATCGGGGTTACCGGCGTAACTCAGCACGCGCAGTTCTTCGTGGATCGCCTCCAGACCGTGACGCTCGGCGGCCGACATGCGCTCCGCCGCAAGTCCGGCACACAATGCTTCCAGCTCCGCCATCGCCTCGAACATGCTCTTGAGACGCTCGATCGAGGGCTGAGCGACCACCGCGCCGCGATGGGGACGCGCCTCGACCAGGCCGCTCGTGACCAATTGACGCAGCGCTTCGCGCACCGGCGTGCGCGAGACACTGAAGCGCCGTGCGATGTCGGTCTCGTCCAGTGGCGTGCCAGGGGCCAGAGTTCCCCGCACGATCTCGTCGGCAAGCTGGAGACGCAGCTCCTCCGCGCGCGTGACCTTTTGCACCGACGGTGAGGCACGGTCGACGCGGGGCACCACCGGTTCGGCCGGCAGTGTCCCGGGCGGAAAATCGTCAAGCGTCATACGGTCAGGTCTCTTTCGACTCGTCGATGATGCTGACATGGGCAGCGACGACGCGCCAGCCCTCCGGGAAGCGAATCCAGGTCTGCATCTGCCGGCCGACCTTGCCGGGAGCCGTGTCGCGATAGAACAGGGTGGACGCCACCGCCGTGTCGCGGCCATAGCTGGAGATGACAGTCTTCGCCCTGCGGCGGTTGAGGCCAACAGGCGAGCGGCCGGCGCGGAAGCCGGCGATCGCCTCATAGCCGTAGAGATTCTCGCCGATGCCGTAGCGCAGCGTACGGGGATCGTTGCGGAACAGCTCGCCGAGCACGGCGACGTCGTTGCTCACGAGGGCTTGCTCATAACGCTCAAACGCGGCTTTGACTTCGGCGATCACGTCGGGGAGATCGATCTCCATCTCAAAATCCTCTTAAAGTCCCCTTGGGGCTGGCGCGGCGACCACGCCCATCTGTTCCAATGCATATGCGACGCGCAGCGCGACGTCCTCGCGCCAGGGCGCCGCGATGATTTGCACCCCGATCGGCAGCGGCTCGAGCGGCACGGGCACCGCAACCACGGGCAGACCGATGAACGAGATCGGCTGGGTGTGGATGCCGATATTGGCGCGCACTGGCAGCTCGACACCGTCGAGATTGAAGTTGACCTGGCCGAGCTTTGGCGCCGTGCAGGGCGTTGCCGGCGCCAGCAGCACGTCGACGGACTTGAATAGCTCGGCGAGCTGCGCGCGATACCAGCGGCGGAATTTTTGCGCGCGGTCGACCAGCGCCGCCGGCACCATCGCGCCGGCGATCAACCGGTCACGCACGGCGGGATCGAAATCGTTCGGACGCCTGCGCAGACGATCGAGATGCAGCGAGGCACCTTCGGTGGTGGTGATGACGTAAGCCGCCGCGCGGGCGCGCGAGGCTTCGGGCACGTCGATGACTTTCGTCGCGCCCAGTGCCTTGGCGACGCGGCCGACGGCTTCGACCGCTTCCGGGAACACATTCTTCTGGAAGTGGCCGCCGGCGATCGCGATGCGCAGATCCGAGACCGGATTGGCGAGCAGCGGCAGCGTCGGCTCCAATCCTCGCGTCGTGCAAGCGCCGTCATCGGCATCCGGGCCCTGCATTGCGTCGTAGGCGAGCGCGAGGTCGGTGACGGAGCGTGCGAACGGGCCGAGATGATCCAGGCTCGCCACGAACGGGAACGAGCGCGCGCGGGACAGCCGGCCATAGGTCGGCTTCAAGCCGAAGATGCCGCAGAATGACGACGGCACGCGGATCGAACCATTGGTGTCCGAGCCGAGCGCAAGCGGCACCAGCGCGCCGCCGACGGCGCTGCCCGAACCGCCGGAGGAGCCGCCGCTCATCCGCGTGGCGTCGTGCGGATTGCGCGAGGGACCGTCATGGACGTTCTCGCCCGTAAAATCGTAGGCGTATTCGCCCATGTTGAGCGCGCCGACGAGGACGGCGCCGGCGGCCTCCATGCGCTCGATCAGCGTCGCGTCGCGCTTGGCGGGTGCGAGGTCGCGGTTGATCTTCGAGCCGGCGCGGGTTGGAAGCCCGGCGACGTCGAACAGGTTCTTGACCGCCAACGGCACGCCGGCGAGCGGGCCGACGGCCTTGCCGGCGGCGATGTCGGCATCGATGGCGCGCGCCTTGGCGCGGGCGCGATCGGCGGTGACGTCGGTGAAGGCGTTGAGGATGGCGTCGTGCTGCTTGATGCGTGCGAGCGCGGCTTCAGTCGCATCGAGCGCGGACAATTGGCCGCCGGCCACCGCCTTTGCGATGTCCGCAGCACTCATCTCTGGCTTGGTGGTCATGGCGGCATCAGGCCGTGAAGATCGGCGCTGGCTCGGTGTCGTCCGGCAGCGCGAAATCGTCGACCAGGCGGCCAAGCCGCAGCGAGACCTCGAGATTGGCGCGGATCGCGGGCCGCCAGGCCTCCTCGACCGGCAGTCCCAGCGCTTTCGATACGGCGTCGATATAGTCGTCCAGCGGCTCGGCCATCACTCTCTCAAGCTCAGTGCAGTCTTAGTGGACCTGCAACGGCGGATGCGGGATCGCCGTCAGCAGCTCCTTGGTGTAGTCATCCTGCGGATCGCTGAGGACCTTTTCGGAAGAGCCTTCCTCGACGATCCGCCCCGTCCGCATCACAATGACACGATCGCACAACAAGCGTACTACATTCAAATCATGCGAGACAAACAGATAGCTCATACCTAGCCGCGCCTTGAGGTCCTGGAGCAGGTTCAGGACCACCGCCTGCACCGAGACGTCGAGCGCCGCGGTCGGCTCGTCGAGGATCACCAGCTTCGGATGCAGCGCGATGGCGCGGGCGATGCCGACGCGGGCCTTCTGGCCACCGGAAAGCTGGTGCGGGAACCGGTCCAGCAAATTGTGCGGCAGGCCGACCATGGTGGCCAGCTCCTCGCAGCGGGCGCGGAGCGCGTCACGGCCCTTGATATCGCCCAATTGCATGATCGGATCGGCGATGGCGCGCGCGGCGGTGAAGCGCGGGTTGAGGCTGTCGGTCGGATCCTGGAACACCATCTGGATGCGGCTGCGCTGCGGCAGCCGGGCAAAGGCTGCTGGCGCGATGGCGCCGATGTCCTCGCCGTCGAACTGGATCAGGCCGGAGGTCTGGTCGAGCAGGCGCATCACCATCATCGAGGTGGTCGATTTGCCGCAGCCGGATTCGCCGACGAGGCCGACGCTCTCGCCATGGCCGATCGTGAAGCTGATGCCATCGACGGCACGAAACACGTCCAGCTCGACCGGCGGCTTGCGGCCGAACAGTTTTCCGAGCGTGGCGGTGGCGCCCTGGCGCGGATATTCTTTCACGAGCTTTTCGATGAGGAGGAGCGGCTTCTGACTCTCGGCGCTTGCCGCGGCTGGCGCAGCAGGCTCCGCGGGTGCGGCGGGCGTCGCGCCCTCTTCCTCCGGCAACAGATCCCGCAGTGACACGCCGAGCCGTGGCGTCGCGCGCATCAGCTTCTTGGTGTAGGGGTGCTGCGGGCTCGCGAAGATGTCGGCGGCGTTGGCGGTCTCGACCACGCGCCCCTTCTCCATCACCACGACGCGGTCGCAATAGGCGGCGGCAAGGCCCAGGTCGTGGGTGATCAGGATGGTCGACATCGCCTTGCGTTTGGTCAGCTCGACGATCAGGTCCATCACCGCCTTCTGGGTGGTGACGTCGAGACCGGTGGTCGGCTCGTCGGCGATCAGGAGCTGCGGATTGCAGGCGAGCGCGAGCGCGATGACGACGCGCTGGCACATGCCGCCGGACAGCTCGAACGGATAGGCATGATAGCGCTCGCGCGGGCGGGCGATCTTGACCTGCTCCAGCGCCTCGATCGCCTTCTCGCCGTGATCGGCAACCTGGGCCTGCTGCACATGGGTGCGCAGCACGTCCTCGATCTGGTCGCCGACTTTCCTGATCGGGTTCAGCGCCGCGCGCGGGTTCTGGAAGATCATCGAGACTTCGCGGCCGCGCAGGTCGCGCATCTGGTCTTCGCTGGCGGCCTTGACGTCGATGCCGGAGAACATCACCGAGCCCTCGGCGATCTTGCCGGCGCGGTCGAGGATGCGCATCACCGCATAGGACGTCACCGACTTGCCGGAGCCTGATTCGCCGACGATGGCGAGCGTCTCGCCCTTGGCGACGGAGATGTTGACATGCTGCACGGCCTTGACGATGCCGCGCCGGGTGGTGAATTCGACGGTGAGGTCCTGAACGTCGAGCAGCGGCTGAGCGGTCACGAACGCCTCCGGTCGCTCAGACGCGCGAAAACAACCCCATGCACAGTAGAAGCTCCACTGAAATCGTTGGAGAATTTCTGCCAGACCATCACGTCCTCCGCTGGGGGTCGACGATATCGCGCAGGCCGTCGCCAAGGAGGTTGAAGCAGAACACGGCGATCATCAAAGCGAGGCCGGGGAACAGCGCGATCCACCATTCGCCCGACACCATGAAGCCCGCGCCCTCGGCGACCATGATGCCCCATTCCGCCGTCGGCGGGCGGACGCCGAGGCCGATGAAGGAGAGGCCCGCGGCATTCAGAATGGCGTAGCCCATGGTCAGCGACATCTGCACGATCATGATCGGCATGATGTTGGGCAGGATGTGCACCAGCAGGATGCGGAATTCGCCGTTGCCGGACAGCCGCGCCGCCTGCACGAAGCCGGCATTGCGGCGGACATTGGCTTCGGCGCGCGCGACGCGTGCATAGAGCGGGAAGTTCACGATGGCGGTGGCGAGGATGATGTTCTGCACGGTGTTGCCGAGCGCGGCGACGATGCCCATCGCCAGCACGAACAGCGGAAAGGCCATGATGGTGTCGGCGATGCGGCCGACGATGCGGTCGGTCCAGCCGCCGAAATAACCCGCGGCGATACCGGCGAGGCCGCCCATCAAAAACACCAGCACGACGGAGGCGACCGCGATGAAGGTATCGAGCCGCGTCGCCACCACGACGCGGCTGAAGATGTCGCGGCCGAGTTGATCGGTGCCGAACCAGTGCGCGGCTGAAGGCGGTTTCAGCGCCGCGGCGGTGTCGGAAGCGAGCGGATCATACGGCACCACATAGGGGCCGAAGATCGCGGCGGCGAGGATCAGGATCAGCAGCGCGAAAGCAAAGCCCGTGACCTTGTTCTCGCTCAGCACGTAGCGGGTCTGTTCGAGGATGGCGGTAAGCCCGGAGGTGCGGGCGGGGCCGACCGGTTCAACGGCAGGCGCAACGGAGCTCATTGTTTCACTCCTGGTGCTTGGGTAGCGAGCTGGAAATTGGCTTCACCTCTCCCGCTTGCGGGAGAGGTCGCGCCGAAAGGCGCGGGTGAGGGCTCTCTCCTCTTGGGGGTTCTCGACAGAGGAGAAACCCTCTCCCCAACCCTCCCCCGCAAGCGGGGGAAGGGAGCGCACCGTTCGCGTGACCCGCATCGAATGCGATCATGGCTAGCCCTCCAACCGCACGCGCGGATCGATCACGCCGTACAAGATGTCGATCACGAGATTGAGCAGCACGTACATCACCGCCATGGTGAGGACAAAACCCTGCACCGGCGCGAAGTCCGACGAGATCAAGGCTTCCACCGCATAGGAGCCGATGCCTGGCCAGGCGAAGACTTTTTCCACCAGCACGTTGGCGCCCAGCAGGAACGAGAACACCATGCTGAGCGTGGTGATGACGGGCAGCATGGCGTTGCGGAAGGCGTAAGTGACGATCACGGTCGTCGGCGACAGGCCGCTGGCGCGCGCGGTGCGGACAAACTCAGAGGCGAGCACCGCCAGCATCGAGGCGCGCGTCATGCGCGCGATCGGCGCCAGCGAGAAGATCGCGAGCGTCGTCGCGGGCAGGACGAGCTGGCTCAGCGCCGAGCGGAATGCTTCGAAGTCGCGCGCGATGAGGGTGTCGATGAGATAGAAGCCGGTGACCGTGGGCGGCGCGCTGTAGAACACGTCGAGCCGGCCGAGCGGCGCGGGCGACCAGCCGAGCTGAAAGTAGAAGAGATAGACCAGCACCAAGCCCGTGAAGAACACGGGGAGCGAAACGCCTGCCGTCGTCGTGATGCGACAGAGATGGTCGATCCAGGAGCCCGGCCGCGTTGCCGCCAGCACGCCGAGCGGGATGGCGATGACGATGGAGACGATCAGGCCGAGCAATGTCAGCTCGGCCGAGGCCGGCAGGCGGTTGCGGATCTCGGTCGCGACCGGCTGGCCTGTCGTCAGCGAATTGCCGAAATCGCCATGGGCGAGATCGTTGGTGTAGCGGAGGAACTGCTCGATCAGCGGCCTGTCGAGACCGAGCTTCTTGCGGATCTGCTCGACGGCTTCCTTGGTGGCGGCGGGGCCGGCGAAATACGCGGCGGGATCACCGGGCAGCGCGCGCGTCAGCAGGAAAGTGACGATGACGACGCCGATAAGCGAGGGAATCGCAAACATCAGGCGCTTGCCGATCATGGTGAGCATGCGGTGCTCCTCGTGCTTGCCTTGCCTCTCCCGCTTGCGGGAGAGGCCGACGCGCGCCCGGGCGATGCGGAGCATCGTCCCGCGCGCGGCGGGTGAGGGCTCTCGTCACGGAGGGACATCCTCCGCACTTCCCGACAATCCCGACGCGGAGATACCCTCTCCCCAACCCTCTCCCGCAAGCGGGAGAGGGAGCCCAGCGCCGATGCCGATGGGTCACCGACGATCAGCATGTCCCCTCACCCCTTCGCCAGCGCGCGGTAATCCAGCCTGCGGTGGAACCAGTACTGATAGCCCGAGATGTTCTTCTGCATCGCGACGTTGACGAAGGGCTGGTACAGCGGGATGCGCGGGACGTCGGCGAAGGCCAGATCGACAAAGCCCTTCACGTCGGTGTCGTAGGCCGCCTTGTCCCCGGTCGCAGCCGACGTGCGCGCCCCGTCGATCAGCTTGTCCATCTCCGCCGACTTGTAGCTCATGGTGTTGAAGACGGAATTGTTGCCGTGATAGCACCAGTAGAAGAAGTATTCGGGGTAATCGAGCCAGCCCGAGAACACGTTGGTGAAGAGCGGCATCTCCTTCTTGTTCAACTCGGTGCGCCAGTTGGCGCCGGGCACCTTGTTGATGATGGTCTTGATGCCGAGCTGGGCGAGGCTCTCCTGCACCAGCACGCAGAGCGGCTCGTTGACGCCGGCGAAGTTGAGGTCGAACGAGATCGTGGTCTCGAAACCGTTGGCATAGCCGGCTTCAGCCAGCAGCGCCTTCGCCTTCTCCATGTCGGTATTGTACTTGTGCGGCTGCGGCCATGCGACCTCGGTGGCCTTGTCCGCGGGCGCGCCGAACATGGGATTGCCGAGGCCGAACAGCACGGCGTCCATGATCTTCTGATATGGCAGCGCATAGGCGATGGCCTGCCGCACCTTGACGTTATCGAACGGCGGCTTGGTGACGTTCATTCCGATATACTGGATGCCGTTGGAGAACGGCAGCGACACCACGTTGAGCTTGCCGTTCGCCTTCATCTCCTGGAAGTCCTTGAACGGCAGCTCGTAGGAGATGTCGGCGTCACCGCGCTCCAGGAGCGCGCGGCGGTTGCCGGCCTGCGGCACCATGCGCCAGATCACGCGCTTGATCTTCGGCAAGGGACCGCCGACCCAATCCTCGTTGCGCTCCATGATCACCTCGGTGCCGGCGGTCCATTTCGTCACCTTGTAGGCGCCGGAGCCCGCGGTCTGCTGCTTGGTGAACTCGAGCCCCCAGGGGTCCTTCTCGCTGGCGTTCTTCTTCACCAGCTCGGAGTTGACGATGCAGGGCACGATGACGGCGAGATCGGGAACGGTCAGCCTGTCCTTCTTCAGGAAGTCGACCCGCACGGTGTAGTCGTCGATCACGACGAACTGCTCCGGCTTGGTGAGAGAGCCCGCGCTCATCTGGAACGTCGGGAAGCCGCCGACGCTGACGGCGCGGTCGAGCGACCATTTCACGTCTTTCGCCGTCACCGGCGTGCCGTCATGGAATTTGGCGTTCTTCTTCAGCTTGAAGGTGACCGACATGTCGTCGATCTTGAACTCTTCGGCGAGCTCGCCCTTGAACTTGTCGCGGTCGTAATAGGGCACCCCGCCGGGGCCGGCTTTCATCTCATGGCTGATCAGGCGGTCGTAGCAATTCCACGACACTTCGTAGCCGGGCACGTTGGTGCCGACGCCGTGAATGTCGAGATTGTTGGGACCGCCTTCCGACACGATCAGCAGTGTCTCGGAGCGGGCATCGGCATAGGCCGATGAGATGACCTGCGGCACGGCCGGAAGCGCCGCGCCAGCGGCCAATCCGGAAACGGATTTGAGGAAATCGCGGCGCTTCATGGCGGGTGCTCCAACGCAGAAGTTTTCTGGTTGGAACTGGATTCGCAAGGTTCGTGCCAAGGGTTAGCGGCAGGTTAAATCAAGGCTAAGGCGTTGATATCGATTATGTATTATCGGTTGTGGCGAACCAAACTTCGAAGCCCAGGTTCCATAATTGCATGCAAAGAAAGATATTTGCCTATCTAATAGGCAAAGTTCGGAGCCAGCGCACCGAATAGGCAACTCCTGTCACTCCGGGGCGATGCGCAGCATCGAGCCCGGAATCCATCGGGCCGCAGAACACGCGGGAGCTCGCCGCTTCCGCCTTCGCTCTTCGAGCTTCGGCGGACAGGCTGCGGCGCCCCCGAATCACGGGCGAGGCGTTCAGTGGAAGCGATCACTCCGCCCAGATCAGCTCCTGCAGTTCGATCAGATCGCTCGCCTTGTCCTGCCAACCCTCAATGCAGATGTGGCTGTTGAGGTCGCTGGCGTGGTGCAGCAGCATCAAGGCCATCAGGCGGCGCTTGAGCGCGAAATCAGGCTTCGCGTAACCGAAGCCTTCGAGCAGGCTGCGCACCCTGCCCGGCCCGCCCGCCGCCATGAAGGCGCTGGGGCCGAGCAGGTCGTAATCGCGAAAGCCGGCGCGCACGTCGCCGAAATCGAACAGGCCGGCGAGCGACCAGTCGCCGTCGCGGCAGGCGAGCAGGACGTTTTCCGGAATGTATTCGCCGATCAGGATCACCGGCGGCGCGTCCATCGGGATCAGCGTCGCCGCATCGCGCAGGAGATCGTCGAGACCTTCAAGGAATTTCGGCGCGAGGCCGAGCCGCGTGTGCCTCGTACGACAGCCCTGCATCTGCGCGCGCATGAACGCATCCCAGCGCGGCTCAAGCTCAGCGAGCGGGCCGAGCGGCGCGCGCTGCACGGCGGCGATGGTCTCGCCGACCTGGCGCAGCACCCGCTCCTTCTGCGCTTCCGGCAGCTGCGGCCAGATCTCCGAGCCGAGCGTGCCTGATAGCCGCGTGATGATCAGATAGGGCCAACCGTCGCGCACCCCCTCCGCGACGATCGCGGGGATCGGCAGATGAAGGCGGCCGGCAAGCTGCATCAACGAACCGCGCTCGGAGATGAATTGCGCGCGCAGCAGCGGCGGGAAGATTTTCAGGATCAGCCTGTCACCGATGCCGACGACGAGATTGGTGCCGGTCGAGAACACATGCGGCGAGGCGACGTCGACGCCGTGGCTCCGCGCGATGTCGAGCGCGATCGGCAGCCATTGCGGCGGATCGGAGCGAAAGCTGCGGAAGGACTGCGCGTCAGTGAAGTGAGGCAGTGACACGGTGGTCATCGCCGCAAACCCGGCAGACGGTGCACCTCTCCCGCTTGCGGGAGAGGTCGACGCGAAGCGTCGGGTGAGGGTTCTTTCCTGTTGGGGATTACCCCGTTGCGGAGACACCCTCTCCCCGACCCTCCCCCGCAAGCGGGGGAGGGAGCGCAGCGCCGTTGTGGCGGCTTGCGAGTGCTGATCGCAAGATCCATTACTGCTCCGGGCTCGCACGCTCGAACTGGCGCAGCAGCTTGTTGCCGCGCTCGACGGCGACATCGAGCGCGGCTTGCGCGCTCTTCTGGCCGGCAAAGGCCTGCTCGAGCTCTTCCTCGATGGTGCCGCGGATCAGGTTGAAGGAGCCGAGCCTGATGCCCTTGGAATTCTCCGTCGGCGGATGCAGGGTGATCTGCTCGAACGAGATTGCCGAGCCCGGATTGCGCTCATAGAAGCCCTGCGCGCGCGTCAGCTCATAGGCGGCGCGGGTGATCGGCAGGTAGCCGGTGTTCTGGTGCCAGGCGGCCTGCACGCCGGGCTGCGACAGATAGGCGAAGAACCGCGCCACGCCCTTGTATTCCTGGCGCGGCCGGTCGCGCAGCACCCACAGCGTGGCGCCGCCGATGATGGAATTCTGCGGCGCGCCCGCAACATCGGGCCAATGCGGCATCATGCCGTAGCCGATCTCGAATTTCGAGAAGGCCTTGATGTCGGCGCGCGTCGCCGACGAGCCGATAAAGATGCCGCATTCGCCGTTCTGGAAACGCGGCTCGGCAGCCTGCCCGCGGCCGCTATAGTCGAACAGTTTTGTCTTCTGCCATTCGGCGAGCTGGGCGACGTGCTTGATCACGGCCGGATTGTTGATGGTCAATTCCGCATCAAGACCAGCAAAGCCGTTCGCGCGCGTGGCCACCGGCAGATTGTGAAACGCCGAAAAATTCTCGATGTGGATCCAGGACGGCCACGACGTGGTGAAGCCGCACACGGCGCCGCGCTCGCGCAGGCGCCTGGCCGCCTGACCAAGCTCGGGCCAGGTCTTCGGCGGCGTCTCCGGGTCGAGGCCGGCGTCGCGAAACATGGTCTTGTTGTAGTAGAGGATCGGCGTCGACGAGTTGAACGGGAAGGACAGCAGATTGCCTGACGCATCGGTGTAATAGCCGGAGACCGCCGGAAGGTAGTCGTTCAGCGAGAACGGCTCGCCCATGTCGCGCATCATGCTGTAGACCGGATAGATCGCGCCCTTGGCGGCGGTCATGGTCGCGGTGGCGACCTCGTTGACCTGGACGATCGCAGGCTGGCTGCGCGAGCGGAAGGCGAAGATCGCGGCCGTCACCGTCTCGGTGTAATTGCCCTTGTACGCAGGCACGACGCGGTAATCCGACTGCGAGGCGTTGAAGTCGGAGGTGAGCTTCTCGAGCTGCTTGCCGAGCTCGCCCGACATGGCGTGCCACAACGCGATGTCGGTAGCGGCACGCGCCTCGCAGCTCAAGGCGAGGGCCAAGGTGGCGGCGGCGACCTGCAAAAGGCGCAATGCTGAAGTCACGATGGCTCTTCCCGTATGACGCGGCAAAAGGCGGCCACACCCTGCTTAAGGCGCGCGAGAAGCGGTTTCAACCGGGAATGACGACGTACGGCGGCGCACAATCGGCCTCTTGCTTCGCCTCTCCCGCTTGCGGGAGAGCATAGGCCGACTTCGGCGGCCGTCCTTAAAGGACGCCGAGGCGTAGCCTCGGCTATGCACGCCCCGGGGCGATGCGAAGCATGTCCCGAGCGTGGCGGGTGAGGGCTCTTTGGATTGTCCCAACGCGGAGACACCCTCTCCCCGACCCTCCCCCGCACACGGGGGAGGGAGCCCACTGCCGATGCCGCAGCATCGTGCGCACCACATGCGATTGCCTGCCCCCGGCGGCGGGATGGCCTTCCCTTTACCATCTGCTAGATTGCGTTGAACCTTTTGGTCCCGCCATAGACTCCATCACCGAGGGGTTGAGTGTGCCAGTGTTAAACCGTGCCGAACGCTCACGGGCCGGGGTGATTTTCGTCGCGCTACTGCTCGCCATTTGCGCGACGAGCGCCGCTGCGCGTGAATTCCGCGCCGCCGACACCCAGACCGAGGATTATCCGACCGTCCAGGCGCTGCGCTACATGGGCGCGCTGATCTCTGAGCGCACCGGCGGCCGGCACCAGATCAAGGTGTTTCACTCCCGCCAGCTCGGCGAGGAGAAGGAGACGATCGCGCAGACCCGCGCCGGCGCGATCGACCTCAACCGGACCAATGTGGCCCTGATCGGCAATTTCGTTCCGGCGATGAACGTGCTGGCCATGCCGTTCCTGTTCCGGTCCATCGAGCACATGCAGAAGGTGCTGGACGGGCCGATCGGCAAGGAGATCCTCGGCAGCTTCGAGCCCTACGGCTTTGTCGGGCTCGCCTTCTACGATTCCGGGGCCCGCTCGATCTACAACAACGTCCGTCCGGTCAGGAGCCTTGCCGACCTCAAGGGATTGCGGATCCGGGTGCAGCAATCGGAGTTGATGAGCCAGATGATCCGCGCGCTCGGCGGCGAGCCGGTCGAGCTGCCCTACGGGCAGGTGCTCACGGGGCTCTCGACCCATCTGATCGACGGCGCCGAAAACAACTGGCCCTCCTTCGTGACCACAGACCATTACAAGCATGCCGCCTACTACACCCTCACCGAGCACACGATGAGCCCGGAGGTGCTGGTGATCTCGCTCAAGGCCTGGCAGAGCCTGTCGGCTGAGGACCAGACCATCTTCAGGGAAGCCGCCGCCCGTTCGAGCCTGTACATGCGCGAGAAATGGCGCGACCTCGAGGAGCAGTCGCAGCGCAAGGCGGACGCCGCCGGCATCACCGTGATCAAGACCATCGACCGCAAGCCGTTCGAGGATGCGATGGCGCCGATCTACGCCAAGGCCGCGCAGGATCCCGCGGCGGCGGCGCTGATCGAACGCATTCGCAAGGTGGAGTGACGCTGTTTGATCGTGCCCGGCACCAGCGAGAGTGCAGAGCGGCCGCCCGGCCCGATCGGGCGGCTGCGCGCGCGCCTCGTCGGCGTGCTGCGGGCAGTGCCGATCCGCTGGCGCATCCTGTCGATCGCGGCGCTGAACTCCGCCGTGGTGATCGTGCTGGTGGCGATGATCTGGAACGGCGCGCAGGTGCTGAGCTCGGCCTGGGACGACGTGCGGCAGGTGCGGGAATCCGACCGCATCCTGGCCCTGCTCGAGAGCGAGACCGGGCGGCTGCAGAACCTGATCCACCGCTACATCAACCAGCCGAGCCCGGACCTGTTCGCCGAGATCCTGCTGCTGCGCGAGGCCGTGCTGGGCACGCTGACCGACCGCGCCGCCAAGGACCCGATGCTGTCAGGCTCGGTCGAGGAGCTGGAGCGCACCACCGACCGCTTCCTCAACGGCTTCGGCGAGCTGCGCAGCGTGCAGGCGACCATCGCCAGGACCTATGAGGAACAGGTGCAGGGCCCCGCCAAGGACATGGCGGGCCTCTACTCCATCATCGAGGGCGCTACCGGCCATCGCGACGCGCTGATCTGGCCCTCGCTCGGCAAGTCGCGCGAGGCCTTCACCGCGATGCTGGTCGCGGCCAATTCCTACTATCTGTCGCAGTCGGTCGCGGCCGCCGACGACGCGCGCCGCCACACCGAGACGATCGAGAAGACGATTCCCGTCATGATCGATCTCGCCGACAATGATTTGCAGAAGATGGCGCTGCAAAAGCTCGCGACCCGCACCATGGCGCTGCGCGAGGGCTTTGCAAAACTCTCGGAGCAATTGACGAGCCGCAACGAGCTCTTGCGCAACACCATCGACGCCAGCCAGGCCGAGGCGATCGGCGCCATCGACAATCTCTCGACCAAGATGCGCCAGCGCGAGCAGAGGGCGCAGGAGACGTTCGACCGCACGCTGGCGGACATTTCACGTCGCGTGCTCTCCATCGCGGTGATCTTCCTCGGCATCATCCTCTCCGCCGGCGTGCTGATCGCGCTGTCGATCCGGCTGCCGCTGCAGCAGATCATGACCGCGATGCGCGCGATCACGCTCGGCGATCTCGGCCGCGAGGTGCAGGGCACCAAGGCCCGCGACGAGGTCGGCGCCATGGCGCGCGCGGTGGAGGTGTTCCGCGAGAACGCGATCGCCAAGCGCCAGACCGAGGACGAGCTGCGCGCGTCCAAGGAAAAGGCCGAAAGCGCGCTGCTCGAGCTCAACGCCGCGCAGCAGAATTTGATCGACGCCGAACGGCTCGCGGCCCTCGGCGGCCTCGTCGCCGGCGTCGCGCACGAGGTCAACAACCCGATCGGCATCAGCCTGACGGTGGCCTCGAGCTTTGCGCGGCGCACCGAGATTTTCGAGGCCCAGCTGAAGGGCGACGGCGGCCTGCGCCGCTCGCAGCTGGATGAATTCGTGCAGTCCTCTCGCGATGCATCCCAGCAGCTGGTCGCCAACCTCGCCCGCGCCGGCGAGCTGATCCAGTCGTTCAAGCAGGTCGCGGTCGACCGCTCCCATGCCGAGCGGCGGCAGTTCTCGCTGAGCGAAGCCACCGACCAGATCATCGCGAGCCTGCGGCCCGTGCTGAAGCGCTCGCCGATCACGCTGCAGGTCGACGTGCCCGAGGGGCTCTTGCTCGACGGCTATCCCGGCTCCTATGGCCAGATCCTGACCAACCTGTTCCTCAACGCCGCCAACCACGCCTTTGCCGACGGCCGCGCCGGCACCATCGCGATCTCGGCCCGGCCGCGCGGCACCGAGGATATCGAGATCATCTTCGCCGATGACGGGGCCGGCATGACCCCGGACGTGCAGCGCCAGGCCTTTGACCCATTCTTTACCACAAGACGCAACGAAGGTGGCACGGGCCTGGGCTTGCATATCGTCTATAACCTTGTCACCCAGCAGCTCGGCGGGCGGATGATGCTGGAATCCAAGCTGGGACAAGGCACTACTTTTCGGATTATCATGCCGCGCATCGCCAAGGGCGGGGCGCAAAGCACAGAAAGTGACGGGACTTCTCAATGGCCGAACAGGACGATGTCCTCCACCTGATCGACGATACCGGTACCGCGTCGGAGGACACGGACGCCCGGAAATGGAAGATCGCCGTCATCGACGACGATCCGGCCGTGCATGACGGCACCCGTTTTGCGCTCTCGGATTACAGCCTGAACGGCCAGGGACTGGAGATCCTCTCCGCCCATTCCGCGGCGGAAGGCCGCAAGCTGATGGCCGCGCACAGCGACATCGCCGCGGTGCTGCTCGACGTCATCATGGAGACCGACGTCGCCGGCCTCGAGCTGGTCGAATACATCCGCAACGTGCTCAAGAACGAGACCGTGCGCATCATCCTGCGCACCGGACAGCCGGGCCAGGCGCCGGAGCGGCGCGTGATCGTGCAGTACGACATCAACGACTACAAGGCCAAGACCGAGCTCACTGCCGACAAGCTGTTCACCTCGCTGACCGCGGCGCTGCGCTCCTACCAGCAGCTCGAGCGCATGGTGCAGACGCGGCGCGGGCTCGAGATCATCATCGATGCGGCCTCGACCCTGTACGACTTCAAGTCGATGCAGCGGCTCGCCGAGGGCGTGCTGACCCAGCTCGCCTCGCTGCTCAATGTCGACTGCGCCGGCATATTGGTGCTGCGCGACAATGGCGGCGTCGATGCCGAGCTCTCGGTGCTGGCCGGCAGCGGCTGCTACAGCCGCTTCATCGGCACGACCTCGTCGAAGGCGCTCGACCCTGATTTGCGCCAGCTGGTGGAGGACGCGTTCCAGCGCCGCAAGAACGAATTCGCCGACCATCGCAGCGTGATCTATTTGCGCACCGGAAGCGGCCGCGAGGTCGTGGTGCTGCTGCAGTCCGAGCGCGATCTGTCCGAGACCGACCGCTCGCTGGTCGAGATCTTCTCGAGCCGGCTCTCGATCGCGTTCGACAACGTCATCCTCTATCAGCAGCTCCAGGACGCCAACACCCAGCTGGAGGACCGCGTCGCCCAGCGCACCCGCGCCTTGATGCAGGCCAACCGCCGGCTGTCGGCACAATGGCTGCGGCTGCAGCGCGCCAACGGCTTCAAGAACGAGATCCTGGGCACCGTCGCGCACGATCTGAAGAACCCGCTCGGCGTCATCCTCGGCCGCACCGAGATGCTGAAGGAGCTGATCTCGACCGGCGCCTCGGCATCAGGCGTGGTCTCCCAGGTCGACCATATCAGAGACGCCACCAAGCGCCTGACCACGATGGTCGACCATCTGATCTCGGATGCGATGGCGGATGCCTTCGACATCACCATCCGCCGCGAGCCGGTCGACGTCGCCGCGCTGGTGAAGGAGGTCGCCGAGGCCAACCAGCCCCTCGCCGTCAACAAGCAGCAGTCGATCAGCGTCAGCGCGCCCACCAACATCGTCACCATGTGCGACACCGACCGCATCCGCGAGGCGATCGACAATCTGATCAGCAACGCCATCAAATACTCGCCGTTTGCGGGCAAGATCACCGTCGCGGTCAGCCATGAGGGCAACGACACCATCATCCGCGTCAGCGACGAGGGCGCCGGCCTGTCGCCGGAGGACCTCGGCCGCCTGTTCGGCCGGTTCCAGCGGCTCTCCGCAAAACCGACGGCAGGTGAGAGCTCGACGGGGCTTGGGTTGTCCATCGTCAAGCGTATTATCGACATGCATGGCGGCGAGGTAACCGCCGACAGCGACGGCCCGGGCAAGGGCTCGACCTTCACCATCACCCTACCCGCGACCGAGATGCCGTGATTCGAGCGTGACATGACACAAAGCCCGCACATCATGATCGTCGACGACGAGGCCCCGGCCCGCGAGATGGTCGGCGATTACCTCAAGATGCACGGCTTCACCGTGACGCTGTGCGACGGCGGCAAGAGCTTGCGCGCCGCGATCGACGGCAGCATGCCCGACCTCGTCGTGCTCGACCTCAACATGCCCGAGGAGGACGGCCTCTCGATCATCCGCGACCTCAAGAGCCGCAGCAACGTGCCCGTCATCATGCTCACGGCGACCGCGAGCCCGATCGACCGCGTCGTCGGCCTCGAGCTCGGCGCCGACGATTACGTCGCAAAGCCCTGCGAGCTGCGCGAGCTGATGGCGCGGATCCGCTCGGTGCTGCGGCGGAGCACGCCGGCGAAATCAGCCGGCAGCGATGCGGCGCCGGCGAAATCCGACAAGGATCAGCTGGTACGCTTTGGGACAAAATGGCTCGACCTCGAAGCCCAGGCGCTGCGCGACGACGAGGGCAATGAGCATCCGCTGACCGCGTCCGAGTTCGGGCTTTTGAAAGTGTTCGCGGCCAATCCGAAGCGCGTGCTATCGCGCGAGCGGCTGCTGGAGCTTGCCAACGCGCGCGATGCCGAAGCCTTCGACCGCGCCGTGGACCTGCGCATCATGCGCATCCGCCGCAAGATCGAGCCCGACCCGACCAAGCCCGCCGTGATCCGCACCATCCGCGGCGGCGGCTATTTGTTCTCGCCGCAGGGCGAGAAGGCCTAGGCACACCACGAGTTGCCGTAGGGTGGGCAAAGGCGCAACGCGCCGTGCCCACCATCTCTCACGAATCTTGGAAAGAACGTGGGCACGGCGCAGAAGGGCGCCTTTGCCCACCCTACGGCACTGTGTCTGGAGCCGGACCTGCGTCGTGACGACGGCAATGGGTGCGGCGCGACGTAACGCAAGCCCCGGAAATTCGTTCCTCCCAGTCCAATTCCGCAGCACCGTATTTTCCAAGCCTTGAAATTCCACGCTTTTTTGGTCCCGATGTTTCGTCGCGACTTGAACGACGAAACAATTTAGCGGCGCACGAAACCATTTTCCCCTTTTCGTGCAGACGTCCCGAAACGATGGCTGATTAACACTTTGGCTCAAGGAAACGCCGCTCGGTTGCGGCGCACCGGGGAGCCAAGTCAATGCCGAACGTCATCGCCATCAACGCCCAAGCCAGCCAGAGCATCATCGCTGCCCAGGCGACCTCGGACGACATGCTTCTCGAAAGCATTGCCGACGGCAACCGGACGTCCATGCACATCCTCTATTGCCGTCACAACGTGCGGGTGTACCGCTTCATCCTGCGCATGGTGCGTGACGCGACCACGGCCGAAGATCTGGTCAGCCAGGTGTTCCTGGACGTGTGGCGGACCGCCGGCCAATTTCAGGGCCGCTCGCAGGTCTCGACCTGGCTGCTCTCGATCGCCCGCTTCAAGGCGCTGACCGCGATGCGCCAGCGCCGCTTCGAGGACATCGACCAGGAGGACGTGCGCCAGATCCCCGACGATTGCGACACGCCCGAGACCTCGCTCGACCGCAGCGACACCAGCGCCATCCTGCGCGCCTGCGTCCAGAAGCTGTCGCCGGCGCATCGCGAGATCATCAACCTCGTCTACTACCATGAGAAGTCGGTGGAGGAGGTCGGACAGATCATCGGCATCCCGCAGAGCACGGTGAAGACGCGGATGTTCTACGCCCGCAAGCAACTGGCCGATTTGCTTAAGACTTGCGGCGTCGACCGTTTCGCGGCCTAAGCCAAGCGATTTCAATGGGATAGGGGCGGATTTCCGGCCCCGTCCCAGGACACGAAAGCGTTACCGCCGACGAAACAAATGAAACAAAGCACAACATCAGGCGGAAAAACTTCGTCCCTATAAAGCTCCCATACGGTTTCGTTAAACCCTCCCAAGACCTAAAACGACCCGGACGGGATGCCCCCCTCCGGGTCGTTTTATATTTTGGGGTGGGTGGGGAGCGGCCGCCCCGTCACGACCGCGTGACGGCGCGTAACGACCGGCATCTCCATCGCGAACTGCCCTCGTGACCTCCTTCACGAGTGCCCCATGCTTGAGCTTCTGTTCGCTGTCCTCGCCGGCATCCTGACCATCGCCGCTCCCTGCACGCTGCCGATGCTGCCGATCCTGCTTGGCGCCTCGATCGGGCATTCCTCGCGTGCGCGGCCCGCGATGATCGCGCTTGGCTTCGTCGTCTCGTTCTCCGCGGTCGCGCTGCTGCTCGGCGCGCTGACAAGACTGTTCGATTTCGATCCGAATCTGCTGCGCGAGGCGGCGGCGATCCTGCTGCTCGGCTTTGGCCTCTTGATGCTGTGGCCGGCGCCGTTCGAATGGCTGTCGATCCGGCTCAATGGCTGGCTCAATCTTGGCGCCGCCGGCGGCGCGCCGCGCGAGGGTGCGCTTGGCGGGCTCCTGCTCGGCACCACGCTCGGACTGGTCTGGACGCCCTGCGCCGGCCCGGTGCTCGGCTCGATCCTGACGCTGGTTGCGACGTCAAGGAATCTGGCCTGGGCCGGCACGCTGCTGGTTGCCTATGCGATCGGCGCTGCGATCCCGATGCTTGCGATCGCCTATGGCGGACAGGCCGCGACCACGCGCGTGCGCAACCTGTCGCGCATCTCGCCGCTGATGCAGCAGGGCTTTGGCGTGGTCGTGATCGCCTTCGCGCTCGCCGCCTACTTCCAATACGACACGCTGATCGTGGCGTGGCTCACCGGCTTCTATCCCACCGGCCAGATCGGCCTGTGATCCCTCACCTCTTAACGGAGAACATGACCATGACTTTCAAGCTGCTCGCCGTCTCCGCCGCCCTGATCGGCTTCACCGTGACCGGCGCCGTCATCCCCGGCATTTGCGACGAGGCCATACAAGCAGCGCCGGTCAAGGTCGCCGCCGCAAGCCAGGCGGTGAGCGCGCCTGATTTCACCGGCATCAGCAACTGGTTCAATTCCAAGCCGCTTCATGTCGCCGATCTCCGCGGCAAGGTCGTTCTGGTCGACTTCTGGACCTATGGCTGCGTCAACTGCGTCAACACGCTGCCGCACGTCACCGAGCTCTATGCCAAGTACAAGGACCAGGGTCTCGTCGTGGTCGGCGTGCATACGCCGGAATTCCCGTTCGAGCGATCGGCGTCCAACCTGCAGGCGGCGCTGAAGCGTCACGGCATCACCTATCCGGTGGCGCAGGACAATGACTCCAAGACCTGGAACGCCTACAGCAACCAATATTGGCCGGCGCAATACATCATCGACCAGAGCGGCAAGATCGTGTTCCAGCATGAAGGCGAAGGACGCTACGACGAGATCGACCGAACCGTGGCAAAGCTGCTGAACGCCAGCAGCTGAGTCGGATAGGGCGGCCTTGCGTTGCTGCTTGACTCCACGGACCGGTCCGTGGAGTTTCGCGCGCGACGCAATCAGCCGCCGCAATGAACGACGCGACCACCAGCAACGACATCCGCCTTCGCGAAGGCGCCTCGATCGCGCAGCGGCTGGTCGTGGCCGGCTCGGCGGCGGCTGTTGCGCTGTGCTTCACGCCGGGGCTGTTCACCCACGATGCCCTTGAGGTGATCATCTCCGTGGTCGCGCTGCTGGCGGGCACCGCGTTTGTCGGTGTCGTCATGCTGACGCCGGCGGTGGTGTGGATCATCACCCCTGACGAGATCCTGATCGGACGGCAGCGTCCGTTCGGGAAGCTCCAGACCAGGGTCGTCGCGAAAGACGAGATCACTGGGCTTCAGGTTCCCGGCAGCAAGACCGCCAAGGCCCGATTTCAACTGGCCTTCACGCTGGCCTCGGGCGAGCGCCTGACCTCCCCGCCGCTGTCCGACGTCACCCATGTTCATGACACCGTGGCGCGGATTGCGGCGCAGTTCGACGTCCCCGATGTCGAGGCGCCCCTCAACCCGCTCGATGCCAGCAATCCCGAAATGCGGCTTGGCGAACCCGTCGAGCCGTTTTCCCAAAGAGACATCCGAATCGCGGCCGTGATCGCCGTCGCGGTGAGTGCCGCGCCCTACGCCTACAAGCTCTGGCGGGGTTTGCCGCCAAATTGGACCGACTTCATGCTGCTGCCGCTTGGCGTGGTCGCGGCGTTCGCGGTCACCAGATTTGCCAATCTCGTCACGGGCGCCTTCTGGATTGTCCGCGAGGGCGACATCCGCGTCGAACGCCTCTGGGGCAACGGCGAGCCGCGCGCGGACCATATCGAAGGGCACGACGTCAAGGCGATCACGGTCGAACGCCGCGGCCGGTCCGAGGATGAGCACTGCATCGTGGTGATCCGCCTGCACTCCGGGCGACGCTTTCGCAGCCCCCGCATCGGCTCGCGCAACGAGGCGCGCGCCGTGGGCGCGGAGATCGTGCGGCGGCTCGGGATCGGGGCGGAGGCTAATCGGATTTAGGGCGCTGTTGCCGCATCGTCATGGCCGGGCTCGTCCCGGCCATCCACGTCTTGACCCGCGGCACCAAGAACGTGGATGCCCGGGACAAGCCCGGGCATGACGGCAACTGTGGATGCAAATTCGGCCTCCCCGCCCAAAGAGGCAACCTCTGCCACTGCTTTTCGCGCCAACCCACCCTGTTCATGGTGTTGATCCACGTCAAAAAACCAAAGCATTCTCGTGACATACGAATCGGGCGCGCCTTGAACTTGCCACGAAGCTGCCCCTGAGTTCAGATGCAACCTGACGATTTGCGCTGTGGCAGCGGGGAGAGCTTGAAATGACGGATTTTCGTCGCCTGACCGGGACATTGCTGGCTGCGATGGGCCTGATCCTGTCCGCACCGCAGGCTTTCGCCCAGCAGCCTGATCGCGGCGACGAGCCCGGCCTGATCGCCGACGACAGCTACGAGCTCGATCCGGAATGGCAGAAGCAGGTCGTGTACTATCGCACCACCGAAGCGCCGGGCACCATCATCATCTCGACCGCCGAGCGGCACCTTTATCTGATCCAGCCGGGCGGGCGCGCGATCCGCTACGGCATCGGCGTCGGTCGTGACGGCTTCCAGTGGCAGGGCCTGGTGCAGATCACCAACAAGAAGGAGTGGCCGGACTGGACGCCGCCGCCGGAGATGATCCAGCGCCAGCCTTATCTGCCGCGCTTCATGGCCGGCGGCCCCGGCAATCCGCTGGGGGCCCGCGCCATGTATCTGGGCACCACGGTCTACCGCATCCACGGCACCAACCGGCCTGACACGATCGGCACCAAGGTGTCCTCGGGCTGCTTCCGCCTGGTCAACAACGACGTCGCCGATCTCTATGATCGCGTTCCTGTCGGGACCAAGGTGGTCATCCGGCAGAAGCCCGAACTCTAAGCCCGTCCTTCGAGCATGATCCCTTGGAGTTTCCTTGGAATCATGCTTCCCGCCTCTTCCAAATTTCCTTGTCCCGATTTTTTCGAGAGAGCAACATGATGCGCACATTTCGAGGCGGCCTGCTGATCGGGCTCGCGGTCGCCGTGCTGGTCGCCGCCTTGGCCATCACCTACGAATTCTACGACACCCGCACCCTGAAGCGCACCGTGCGCCGCGGCGAGGTGCTGTGCGGCGTCAACAAGGGCCTGCCGGGCTTCTCGATTCCCGACGACAAGGGCAACTGGACCGGTTTTGACGTCGATTTCTGCCGTGCCGTCGCGGCGGCGATCTTCGACGATCCGAGCAAGGCGAAGTTCATCCCGCTCGATGCCAGCGAGCGCTTCAAGGAATTGCAGAGCCGCAAGGTCGACATCCTCTCGCGCAACTCGACCTGGAGCATGTCGCGCGAGCTCGAATATGATCTGTATTTCCCGGCCGTCGCCTATTACGACGGCGAAGGCTTCATGGTGCCGCGCTCCCGCAACAAGGAGACCTCGCTCGACCTCGCCGACAGCAAGGTCTGCGTGCAATCCGGCACCACCACGCTGCTCAACCTCGCCGACTACTTCAAAGCCAACAACATGAAGTATGAGCTGGTGAAGTTCGACAAGCTGGAAGATGTGGTGAAGGCCTACGATACCGGCAAGTGCGACACGCTCACCGCCGACGTCTCCCAGCTCTATGCGCTCCGGCTGAACCTGTCCAAGCCCGGCGATCACATGATCCTGCCCGACATGATCTCCAAGGAGCCGCTCGCCCCCGTCGTGCGCCAGCGCGACGACGACTGGATGATGATCGTGAAGTGGACGCTCTACGCGATGATCAACGCCGAGGAGCTCGGCGTCACCTCGCAGAACATCGACGAAGCGCTGAAGTCGAAGAAGCCTGAGGTGATGCGCCTCGTCGGCACCGAAGGCAATTATGGCGAGCAGCTTGGCCTGACCAAGGACTGGGCCGTGCGCATCATCCGCCATGTCGGCAATTACGGCGAAATGTACGAGCGCAACATCGGCGAGAAGTCGCAGTTGAAGATCCCGCGCGGCATGAACCAGCTGTGGAATGCCGGCGGCGTGCAGTATGCGCCGCCGATGCGGTGAGGGCTCTCCGGCGACACTTCGTAGGGTGGGTTAGCTGTGGAATTTCAACAGGTCGTCCATCGGCAGGCCGAGGCGGCTGATGGGCGGCTTGGCTTGCAGAC